>JACONB010000073.1 GCA_014323965.1 Prochloron sp. SP5CPC1
ACGATCCCGAGAGTAATATTCCCCTAAATGACCCTGATTTAATGCGCAACCGCCCTATTCTGGACCGGGCGATCGTTATGAGCGCCGGGGTTATTGCCAATTTAATCTTTGCTTACTTCCTCCTAGTGCTCCAAGCAGGTACTATGGGCTTTCAAGACATTGACTATCAACCGGGAGTAATTATTCCCGAAATAGTCTCTGGGGAGATTACAGCAGCACGTGATGCAGGGATTCAAGCAGGAGATATCATTCTCGCTGTGGAAAATCAGGAATTGGGGGCCTCTGAGGATGGAATGATGACTTTGAGGGCAAAAATTCAGGATGCTGCTAACCAACCTCTTCACTTTACCATCCAACGAGGAGAAGAAATCCTTCAACTCACTGTTACCCCCACAGCAGACAAAGATGGAAAGGGGAAAATGGGCGTTATGCTCTCTCCCAACGGGGAAACAGTACATCGTCGAGCAAACAATATCCTGGAAGCTTTTACTGTTGGATCCGAAGAACTCCAGCGTATTACTGTTCTCACAGCCAAAGGTTTTGCTCGGTTGATTTTTAACTTTAAAGACACAGCGGGACAAGTAGCAGGTCCAGTGGCAATTGTGGCGGTGGGAGCCGAATTAGCTCGGGATAATCTAGCCAATCTCTTCCAATTTGCTGCTTTAATTAGCATTAACCTGGCGATTATCAATATTTTGCCTCTTCCAGCTCTGGATGGTGGACAATTAGCCTTTTTGATAATTGAGGGAGTGCAGGGGAAACCTGTTCCCACCAAACTTCAAGAGGGTATTATGCAAACTGGATTACTGCTGTTACTCGGTTTGGGGCTATTCTTGATTGTGAGGGATACGGTTAATTTGGCAGTGTTTCAGCAACTTTTTCAATAAGTGTTAACCGAAGAAATTTTGATGCTGCTCAAAAAGCTCTATCCCCATGCTACTTGCAGCCTCAATTACCAAACCCCAGTACAATTGCTGGTAGCCACCATGCTTTCGGCTCAATGTACTGACGAACGAGTCAATCAAGTCACTCCTGCTCTCTTTGCTCGCTTTCCCGACGCTCATAGTCTGGCTAATGCCAATTTAGAGGAGTTGGAGCAGTTAGTACGTTCCACGGGCTTTTATCGCAACAAAGCGAGAAATATCCGGGCTGCTTGTCAAAAGTTGGTGGCGGAATTTGACGGGGAAGTCCCTAAACAGATGGAATTGTTAATCCAATTACCAGGAGTTGCTCGCAAAACCGCTAATGTGGTTCTCGCCCACGGTTACGGTATCATCCAAGGGGTAACGGTGGATACCCATGTGAAGCGCTTGAGCAGGCGATTGGGATTGACAACAGCAACAGATCCGGTGAAGATAGAAAAAGACCTCATGGAGCTTTTGCCTCAACCAGAATGGGAAAATTGGTCTATTCGCTTAATTTATCATGGTAGAGCAATTTGCCAAGCCAGGAAACCCAATTGTACCGCTTGCTCCTTGGCACATTTGTGTCCAAGCAATAAGGGGATAGGGGGATAAGAGGATAGCCTAGCAGGTCAAATGATTGCTGGCGATCGCCCTGGAGATACTTCTTTCGAACCCCTAATTCTGCAAGTCATTCAGGCTTGCTATAATAAGGTCAAATAAGAGAGACAATTGCATCAGAATTCAAAAAAGGAAGATTTATGGCAAAAAAATCCATGATTGAAAGGGAGAAAAAGCGTCAAGCTTTGATAGATAAATATGCTGACAAACGAGCAGATTTAAAAGAGCAATTTCGCACAGCGTCCAACCCAAAAGAAAGATTGGACATTCATCGCCAACTGCAACGGTTACCTCGCAATAGCGCTCCCACTCGCAAGCGGAACCGCTGTATGCTCACTGGACGATCAAGGGGTTACTACCGAGATTTCGGTCTCTCCCGCAACGTATTCCGGGAATGGGCACACGAAGGTTTGTTACCCGGTGTAGTTAAATCAAGTTGGTAATTGTTATTATATTCCCTAGGGTGGGCAATGTCTACCCTACCCAGCCATAATTCATGATAACTAGCTATAAATGAGAACGGATACAATTTTCTATGAACTCTTCCGCACCTTCCCAAGTCTCTTATTTGAACTAATAGGCCAAGAACCAGCTTTAGCCAAAGCTTATCAATTTAGTTCTGTAGAGGTAAAAGAACTAGCTAAAACCATGGATGGCTTATTTTTACCTACAGATGAAACATCCCCCATCTACTTTTTGGAGGTACAATTTCAGAAAGATACTGATTTTTATTGGCGTTTTATGACCGAAGTATTTGTTTACCTTGGTCAATACAAACCAGACAGAAATTGGCAAGCAGTAGTAGTGTGGGCAAAACGGAGTCTGGATCCTGGAGTGCCCATTCCCTATCAAACCTTGTTAGGAAGTAATCAAATTAAACAAATTTATTTAGATGAGTTGGAGGAAACAGGGTTCGGTTCAGTACCCCTGGATATTGTCAAATTAGTAAAGGAAGCGCGCAAAGACGCAAAGGCGCAAAGAGATAGAATGTAATACTGTGACGATAGAAATCTCAGTTGTACATCCTTCGCGGGCTTGGCGCCTTTGCGTGGTGGAGTCTGAGGATGAAGCCAGTAAGCAAATAAAGCCATTAATGCAACGAACCCAGCAGGAGGTGCAAGATGAGTCTCTCAGAAGAGATGTGATAGAATTAATTGAGAAGATCATAGTTTATAAGTTTGCTCACAAAAGTAGACAGGAGTTGAAAAAGATGTTTATTACAAAAGACTGGAAAGAAACCTGGAAAGATAGCAATTTATACCATGTTCTTATGGAATATGCCCGAGAAGATGCTAAGGAAGAGGTTAAGGAGCAAGTCAAGGAAGAGGTAAAACAAGAGGCTAAATTAGAATCAGTACCTCGGTTGTTGAAACTGGGTTTAACTGTAGAACAGATTGCTCAAGTACTAGACTTGAGCATTGCAACGGTTCGCCAGGTAGCTGATGGAAATTGAAGTTATTCAAGAGTAAAAAGATGAGGAACTGGGTATGGGTTCAGGAGGAAGACAATTTTACCATCTATCCACCCAGTTTTTCATTTAACTTAAGCCCCACAACAGTTATCAATTCCTAGACTATCTAAGATTAAGTCACTCACAGCATTAGCGATGGCAAATTCGCTATAAAAACTCTTGCTAAAGTCAAAAGCTTGCATTTCTGTTATAATAGCAATTACCAGACTACCCAAGTCATTTTCTCCTTCCAGACGCTGACGGACAAAGATTTGAGCAGCTCTGGCAGCAATTTTTTCGTTAATTATTTCCGGAATGAATTCTGCATTCAGCCACTCTTGTAAAGTTGTTTTGAGCCACTCCCCTTCTTGTTGGGGGTTGTGGATTGGTGGTAAAGTAATTGATGCAATTGGTTCTGTCATTTTTTTTAAGGTAATAAGTAAGAATATTGTAACGTTGCCAAAATTACCCCTCTACACCCTCTCTTATCTTTCTCTGTGTCCTCGGCGTCTCTGTGGTTTAATTCTATAGCAGTTGGCGGGCTATAGTAAAAAAACATTCTCCCACCTCTTTGGGTAAAACTAAATAGTTTATTGGTTATTTATTAATGATAGGGGACATAAGGGCCATAATTAAAGGATATGCTCAAGGTTATTTCTTAATGGACAATGGCAATGGCAAGTTAGATTGGTATTGCAGTAAAAAACGAGCCTTGATTCCCTTGGATGAAAGATTTCGCTACCCCAAATCCTTGCGTCGCGCCCTCAACCAAAAACGCTTTAGTGTAGCTATTAATCGGGATTTCCCAGCTGTCTGTGCAGGGTGTGCAGCACGTCCAAGTACTTGGATCTCCCCAGAACTGTTGGAGATTTATCTCGCCCTTTATGAAACTGGTTGGGCACACAGTTTCGAGACTTGGCAAGGAAATAAATTAGCTGGAGGGATTCTCGGTATTGTCCTTCGCGGTGCTTTTATCGGCGAATCCATGTTTTACCAAGTTCCGGAAGCTTCAAAAGTGGCTATGGTAAAACTGGTAGAACATTTACGCCAGCGCAACTTCCTCCTGTTCGATGCTCAAATCCAAAACCCCCACTTGGAACGTTTCGGCGCTCACGTTGTCAGTGATTGCGCTTATAAAGCTTTGCTACAACAAGCTTTAACTCGTTCTTGCTTTTTCCTTTAGTTATAACAAATCCGGGTTAAACACCCCTTTTATGGAAAAGGCGCGCCCCCGGCATTGATTAATGGCGGGGGATCCCTTCGGGATCGCTTACTTCTTCACCAAAAAATTCTTGCAGTAGCTGAGATTAACCGTTAGGAACCCAAAGATGCTCGACAGATTTAAACAAAAATTAAGCAAAATTAAGAAAACTACCCCAAAACAATAAATATGCATAAAAGTTTAGTTTAAATTGTGTGTGTATTAACGTGGTATTAAGGTAATAGTGTTTGATTTGGGATTATTAACTACTCAAAGGCAACACATAAAAAACACGTTCCCGGAAGCCGATCTAACTACTCCTGTTGATCAGCATCGTATAATTAAAACTCTGGTGCCCAAACATCCACAACAAATAATTTCCACCCCGGAAGCAACTCTGGTACTTCTAAAATATCCCCATCTCCCAGCACAATTTTCTCAGTATTGGGGCGATAAACTTCCATAGTGCGAGTTCGGGGATCTACTAAAACCCCAGCTTGAGTTCCCCACCTTAGAAAATCCTGTATTTTCTGACGAAGTTTCTTCACACTGTCTCTCTTAGATTTAACTTCAAATATCAAGTCAGGGACACAATTCCCATAATCTTCTGTAGGGCGAGGCAATCGTGAGGCACGGACAAAGGAAGCATCTGGTGCCCGCACATCTCCAGACTCATTAGGTAGGCGAAAACCTCCACTGGAAGCTATAACCCTGCCTAATTTACGAGGTCGTACCCAATTACGTAATTGAGCAACAATTTCTGCTGCTACTTCATCTGATTCCAATCCTGAAGGACTCATAACAATAATTTCTCCACTGACTAACTCCATTTTCAGATCGGGATAATCTGCTTGTAGACTATTTAAATTTTCAACTGTCAAACCAGACATAGCGATAATCTCCAAAAGTTTTGATTATTTACACTCCCACGGCAGCTAATAACTTCAAACTCAAGCCAAAATAACCGCCACCATAGCGTCAAGGAAAGTATTGAGGATATTCACCAGCTCATTAGTGACGTAGGGGCGCACCCGGTATCATCGCGTATATAAGAATTATATAGCAATAGCAAAAGCGTTTAGGAGTATTATAATAAAAGATTAATAAAAAGTCAAGAAAAATGTCCGTTCCCAGCCTGACTACTGCTATACTATGAATGCCCTTAAGTTTGGTTGAATATCATGGCAGATGGTAGATCTAAAATTGCACTTATTACGGGGGCATCCTCCGGCATGGGCAAAGAGATTGCCAAGTCTCTGCTCAATGATAAGCTCATTGTGGTAGTTGCGGCACGTAGTGTGGATAAAATGGCTGACCTTAAAGAATTGGATGCTCACCCACTGCATATGGACATTACCGATGAGGCAAGTATCCAGGCTGCGGTAGACGAGATCAACAACACCCATTGCGGGGTGGATGTTCTAGTTAACAATGCAGGCTTTGGCTGCTACGGGACAGTGGAAGAGACCGACCTTGATGATGCCCGCTACCAGTTATGTTCGGTCTTGCCCGACTGACACAGTTGTTGTTACCAAAGATGCGAGAAAGCGGCTCGGGCAAAATCATTAACATCACGTCTATGGGTGGCAAGATATATACAGAGCGGCGGCGGTTCGGACCCAAAGGTGATTGTCGATGTGGTCTCGAAGGCGGTAAAAGCACAGAAACAGAAAACTCGCTATGTTGCAGGTAAATTTGCACGACCATTGCTCTTCCTTCGGAAGTGGTTTGGCGATAGCATTTTCGACTGGGTCATCATGAGCATAGTGAAATAAGATGGGATTACCCTGCCCGCTCCACTGTTTCTGGATAGTCCAGACTTTTCTGGTATCCTAAAAATATGGCCTATCCAAATTTTAAGCCCATGACCAATCTTGAAGCTGCTATCCTTAAACTCCAACAATTACCAGAGCCCGAGGTACGGCAAATCAATGATTTGCTCGATACTCTCCTCCAAAAATACAACTATAAACAAGAACACCAGAGTTCCCAGTGTCCAGAGTGGCTTGAGTTGGCAAATGCAGGTTTATCTGACTATCTCTCTAATTTAGAGGACTATGAGGAACGTTTAGCTCGTGGAGAAATCCAGTGGTAACCGTTAGACGAGGCGATGTGGTTCTTTGTGATCTCAATCCAGTAGTTGGGACAGAACAATCGGGAATTAGACCTGTGGTAGTGGTGCAAATAGATCGGGCTAATATAGCTAATCCCCATACAATCATTGTTCCTTTTACCTCGAAGATTCGACGGACTCTTTTACCTTCCCATGTACTCCTATTGACGGGAATAGGTGGACTCAAACAGGATTCGGTTTTACTCTGCGAACAGATTCGAGTGATTGATAAATCCCGAATTATCAAGGTAATCGGTCACTTGAATGACAATTATATGCAACAAATTGTATTGGCCTTATCTAGGATTCTTGGCTTATGAGATAGGGAATGGAAATAAGAAGCGAATTACGTTTTAACCCAACCAATAACTCCAAACTAAAGCCAAAATAACTGCCACTATAGCGCCTAGGAAAGTATTGAAGATATTCACCAACTCGTTAGTGAGCCATTGCCATTTAGACTGTGCTGTCGCACCAATGAGACTTTCCAAATTAGTGGCTACAAAGGCGGCGATCGCACACCAACCCACTCCCAACAAATCAATGGTTCCAAGTCCCCAACTTAAAAGAGCCATGACAACAGAAGCTAATATCCCCGCCAGAGTACCTTCCAAACTAACTGCTCCTTCTGTTCCCCGTGCAACTGGTTGCCAAGTGGTAATCAAAAAAGTACTTTTACCGTAAGCTTTCCCTATTTCGCTGGCTGTAGTATCGGAGAGTTTGGTACAAAAACTAGCTACGTAAGCGAGTAAGAGCAATTCTTGATAGGGAGACTCTACAAACAGAGTTAATATAGCACAAATAGCTCCAATAAGTGCGGAACCCCAGACATTTTCTGGTCCTCGCGCCCCCCCACGGCCTTCCGCAATACCCAAACTTTCTTTTTGCGCCATACCTACCCTGGTGAGGGCGGAACCCACGAGAAAATAGAACATGACTACTGCATATCCCCGCCAACCCAAAGTTCCCCAAATAATAACTCCGAGAAACCAAGCGTGGATATAGCCCAGAAAAGTGAGTAATTTTTTGGGTATAAGAAAGGCGAACGCCAATAATAACCCATTTAATCCCATTCCTAGGAGCCAAGGATTATACCAATCTATAGTATCGTTCATTTAAAATACTCAAATTTGTCTTTCTTAATATTCTTTCATTATATTATAATAAGCCAAGAAGTCCAGAGCTATTGCTATGAGTCATTCACAAATTATCAACCAGCAATCTATTCTGCGTATAGAGACCCAGGTGCTGCCAGGTAACAAGCTGGAAATTAACTTACCTGTAGAAACCACCGGTAAAATTGTTGAAGTGCTGGTTTTACTACCCGAGTCGAAAAAAAATCCTCGTCGTTCCGTGATGGATATCTTGAGAGAAATTGGATTAACTTGCAATTAGGCAATTTGACCGTATTTACTAGCGAGTTGACTTTGTTGGAAGTTCTGATTCAGCCGCTTCGTCAGGAAAACATGGTTCTTGTTTCAGCTTATGAAGACTTTTTGCAAAATGCTGAAATCAAACTCTTATCAATTAATCAAACTATTTTGAGGCTGCGTGCCATAACTAAACTCAAAACCCCTGACGCAATTCATGCCGCAACTGCATTATTGGCAAACTGCGATCAACTTTTCACCAATGATTCCGATTTTCGTAAAGTACCAGCTCTTTCGGTTAAGGTTTTGCATGAAGTTATACATGAAAACTAAAATAATACTCAAAGTTGCTGGGAAGGTGGGCAATACCCACCCTACGAACTACGGTTAAGATAGGTAGCCCAGTTGTTCCAGCTTGTTCAGAACCTTAGCCACGCTTTCCGATAGCTCTTCTAGATCCGTCCGACATTCTACTTCGGGATTTTCCGGCGGTTCATAGGGGTCGTCAATACCAGTAAAGCCCTTAATTTCTCCTGCTCGAGCGCGCTGATAAAGTCCTTTCACGTCTCTCCCTTCGCACACTGCTAGGGGAGCATTCACAAATACTTCGACAAAATCGCCAATTTTCTGCCTTACCTCTTCTCGAATTGCCCGGTAAGGGGAAATAGCAGAAACCAAGACAATGACGCCATTGCGAGTTAACAGGTGGGAAACAAAACCAATGCGGCGGATATTTTCATCTCGGTCTTCTTTAGAAAAACCCAACCCCTTAGTGAGATTTTGCCTTACTATATCCCCATCTAAGATTTCAAAATTTACTGCTCTTGCCACCAGTTCCTTGGCTAATGCTTGAGTGATAGTGGTTTTACCCGCACCACTGAAACCCGTAAACCAGATTGTTACCCCACGCTGCTTCATATCTACTCTGTCTTTTTTATCCTACTTCATAGTGTAATATACTTCGTTCATACTGGGATAATTACAATATCGCTCTATCTCCCCCTATCTTCCTTAATTAACTGAGACTCCTCTTGGCGATATTTGGCAATCAGCCTACGTTGCTTGAATTGAGGATAAAGAAGCAGCAATCCCATGGGGAGAATTGTCCCAGCTAGAGTTGCGGTAATAAATGGTTCCAAAAAGCCTACTAGAGGAGCCATGGCCAAACTCATCCCTAACCCTGCCGCCAGCAACAAGAGCAGAAAGGCAAAACTTTGCTCATAGCCTCGACGGGCAAAATTCTTCATTCCAGCTGTTAGCAAAGCTTTTATCCCAGCACTGATTACTATCCCCACCACAAGGTAAACTACAGTAACCCCGGCTGCAAGAACAAGATCCCAAAATACGCCCACATAACCCAAGCTAAACTTAGCCACAGTTATAAGTAGAACGACGATACCCGTTCCCACCAGAGCACCTTTCACCGCTACCGTGCCAAATAGAGCGCCGATTAACGTCCCTATGCCGAACATACCGACAATAAACCAATCCACCCAAGCTTTAGTCCAAGGAAAAGCTACCCCAAATACTACAGCAAAAGAAATTGCCAACAGTACTACTGGATAAAAATAAGGCAGTTTTCCCGCTGCAATTAATCTGGGAGCAGTCTTCACTTTCACCGTGAAAGAACGAGTTTCCTCTCCATGAAAGAAAATCTGACGTTCGTAGATTTTTCCCACCATCAACTTACTGGTATCTACCAAAATTTTTAAGCGTTGGGCATTATCTACCAACCCACCTGGGGTCAAAGAAATCCAAGCATGACCAGCGGTAGTATGGGGGGGATCGCTCTCATGGGGTGCCACCTCCCACCTGCCTTCGGACCCCACCAGATTTTCCATGGCGATGGTTTGGGTCAGCTTTTCACCCCATCTAGTGGCTTCTAACTCCAAAATATCTTCACTCAATTTAACTTCCGAATCCATTGGCTAAATATTAATATTTATAGATTTATTGGTTAATTGTCTAATTTTTGTGATACAATATATCGATTATATCACCTGACAGGGCTGCTAGGTTAACTACCATTAAAGCATTTATCTTGAGCTTTCTTCAACCAGACAACTAATAACACCACCAGCAAGCATCTCCATAGTATCTTGACTGACTGAGGGCATGGATACCAGGAAATTGAAAATCATTTTATCATTAAAAGTAGCAACAGCCACGGTAAAAGTCTTGCCAAAAATCACATTGGAGGGAACAAAGCTGATTTCTTCTAGGGCAATTGTACCAGAAACAGCAGGAATATTAACTCTGCCAATATTAGTTACAGAAATAGTGGGGGGCGGTGCATCGATATTATCTCGATAGGATTCAAGTATTTTTCTAGATAGCATTAAAGGCTTAAACATATCTTTTCTCTTTAAACTATCAGCAATATTTTTAGTAACCTCTCTGGATAAATCCCAGAATGACATCTGAGGCTTTATCTTATGAAATGAAGTTAAAAAGGAAGCTAAGATACCCATATTATTATGAGCTATGGGAAGTTCTAGCCGACTGCGCAAATCTACATAGGAGCGGCAGCAAACATTCATATTCCCAGTTTTTCCCTTGCTAATCTTCTTAGCTACTGTCAGGAGCATTGCTGCACAGATAGCACCTTGTACTGTTGTTTCCTCTTCCCGACAAAGCTTAACTAATTTTTGCGTTATTTTTGGTTCTAAGCATCTTTGAGTCATACCACAACGACGCTCTTCAATGGAAACGGTTTTTTCTGACTCTAATGCTTCTGGTTGATGGAAGAGCATTTGTAGTTTTAGTTTCAGCCCAAACCATAGAGTCTGGAGCTGTCCTTTTTTTCCTTGCATCCATTTAGGTAATAGTTGCTCTAAGGATGGAAGAGCAGGCTGATAATCCACATCTAGCTGGTTCCCAGAGGCAATTGTTTGGTAATATTGCAGTAGCTCCGATTGCAAACTGATGCAAGATAAGCCGTCTGCTATGCCATGATGTACAGTTGTAATTAAATAGCTGGTATTTATTTGAGCCTGATTATGAATCAATCTGCATCTGAGGAGAGTTTTACGGCTGTCAATTGTCTGGTTTAATTCTTCTCTCACAACATCTTCCCAGCTTTCATCTGCTCCCTGGGAAAGTACCCGCAAGGGTATTTTTTCTGTTCCTTCAGTGGTAAACTGGAGATGATACAGCTCTCCTACAATACGGGAGTTGAGAAGAGGATGGATGGTTTGAAGAACATTGAGTGCCTGCTGTAAAATTTCACCTCTAATTTCACCTTTAATCCGACTAATTGTTACAATATTCAATGAACCATTCTGGCGGTTCAGTAGCTCCATTCCTTGTTCTCTTATAGTCAGGGGTCTCTGGTAATTCATTTTTCAAATAAAATTTTATCGCGCAAAGGCGCAAAGGCGCAAAGGGAAATATGTGTTATTCTTCAATAATGTACTCGACTCGGTCGGGTAGATTATCCAACTTGGGGGTGAGAACATTGGAAGCCGCAATAATGACCTTG
>JACONB010000074.1 GCA_014323965.1 Prochloron sp. SP5CPC1
AAAATACAGCGCGGGGGGATTTGGAAGTACCGCTGAGAGCGATCGCAACCAATTGACTCTTATCCCCGATTTCTGCCATAAAAACAGTAATAAAACTAAGTCCAAAAAGCTGCCAATCCATATTTAAACCCCAAGAACATCCCCTAACAATAACCCAGAAATCAAAAGCAATAAAATCGCCACCGACAGATCCAGAGTTTTGGGAGATAATCGAGAACTAAGCCAGTAACCGAGCCAAACTCCTAACAAGCTGGTGGCAATCAAAGCTACTGCGGCTCCAGCAAAGACAATCCAAGGAGACTGAGATTCGGCGCTCATCAACAGAGTTGCCAATTGAGTTTTATCGCCCATCTCCGCTGCAAATATGGTCAAGAAAGTAGAGCCGAAAACAGTCCAGAAGCTCCTCTCTTGGTGCGCTTTCCCTGGTTCCTGGGCAGAAATACTCATTTAATTATCTAACTTTAGGGGCGAGTTTTCAACTTCCTGATGATAACGTCTTATTTCCCTGCTATCCACCCCATACACAGCTTCAATCTGCTGGTGACAACAGTCAATAGCAAACTCGTCAAAATCCGAGGGATCTACCTCATACATTCTCTGGAAGCTATCCGGTTTGACGCGACAAAAATCTGGTCTTTCCTCATAAATCCCACATTCTCGGGTGCTGTGATGGAAGTTGACACACCATCCTCCTTCCCCTACCATGGTCAAATATAATTCCAATTCTGGTTCAGATAAATAATCTGCTAATTCCGGTCTCTGGATCGGATCCAGATGACAGCAAGCACCGCAATAGCGGACGCAACCCCAAGTTGTCACAGTCTCAGACCCCAAGATTGAAAATAAAACTTGATAAATTTTTGTATCTTTGTACAATTTGAGCGATAATTGCCATATATTATATACAATGAATTTTTTGCTAACAAATTCTAAAAAAAAATCAAATAGGGAGGTAATATGGATTTTATAGCGGGTCTCTTCACCAGTCTGAACTGGGAAGTCATCTTTCAGTTGACCTTCGTGTCTTTAATTTTGATTTCTGGACCAGTAGTGGTGGTTCTACTGGCATTTCGCGGCGGCGATTTGTAAATCTGGGGTTTGATCAGGATTTGAGTGATATCAACCCTCCTGTTTTTCGGAGGGTATTTATTCTGTAACATTAAATTTTACATAACTAAAGTTGTTAAAAAAGTTAGATATTAAGTGATTTTTTTGCTGCCATAATTATAGAGTAATAAGGAGAAGCTTTCGTAACCCTAACCTCTTGAGCATTTTCTCGATTTGTACCTAAAAGACCAGTTTTTTCTCCTTGCTTAACTACTAAAACTTTACCAGCTAAGTTTCTAATCCTCAATTCTCGCAAAGATTCCCAGAAACTGCAAACATAGGATCTTCCCTTATACTCAAAAGCTGCTTTTTTAGTTGCTCTAGGGGTAGCTTTGCTCACTCCGGGAGTTGAGTCTATAGAAGAAGTAGGGGCAGGGGAGGGCTTCCCGCCCTTCGTACAAGCTCTGACCCCAACTAATTCCAATTCAATACTAGTATTACCATTCCAAGTATTTTGCCGCAGTTTATAGGTAACATCAAGCATTGAGGGTAAAGGGTAATATTCTCTCCAACGCCAAGCAATCGCCTTAAATTTCCTTCCCGAACTATCATCTCCTTGAGAAAGAATCAATTTCAAATGACCTCCCCTAACTACTTCCTGTTCCCGCACCGCCACATTGGGGGTCCAGAAAACCGGTTCTTCGTTCTGAATACCCCAAGGGTGAAGTTGGTCAATTTCCTGGAACAGAAGAGGGGTAATAAGGGAGAAATTAGCGATCGCGTCAATTTCCACCAAGGGTTTGAGGTGTTCTGGTTCCAGACAAGATATGGCAAAAGTACTTAGTTTTTCTTGAAAAGCCTCTAAATTAGCTGCCTCCATGGAAAAACCTCCCGCTGCTTTATGACCCCCAAATTTCCCCAATAAGTCTTTACAAAAATCTAAAGCTTCAAAAACATGAAATTCCTTAATTCCTCTCGCTGAACCGCGAATGTGTTGTTTCTCATCATCTTCATAAGTACCGATAAACACCGGAACTCCGTAACGATCCTTGAGACGGGAAGCCACAATACCAATAACCCCATGATGCCAGTTCGGTTGCACCAAAACTAAAACCCGCGCTTCATACCAATCTAAAAATTGTTGGGGTAACCCACCCCCTTCGCCCCCTCCCGGGAGGGGGTTGGGGGTGGGTGGCTTACCTTCCACTAAAGTGAGCGCCTCATATTCGATTTGCTTACACAATTCCTGACGCCTACTATTCAGCTCTTCACAACCGGACGCCAATTCTAGTGCCTCATTCATATCCTCCGTAGTTAGGAGTGATATCACCATTTCTGCCGAGCCAATGCGCCCAACAGCATTAATTCTCGGCCCCAGTTTAAAGCCAATGTCCTCCGGCTGCAACTTTTTCCGTTCCTCATCAATACCAGCCTTCTGCATCAAAGCCTGTATTCCAGGTATTTTAGACTTAGGTAGGAGACCCAAACCCTGTTTGAGCCAGCGTCGGTTCACCCCAACTAAAGGTGCTAAATCCGCAATAGTCCCCAAAGTAAATAGTTCCAGCAATTGGTTCTGATAAGATGGCGTAAGTTTGCCAAAATCAGTAGCCAAAGTTTCTGCTAAAATATAGGCAACCCCCACACCTGCCAAACCTCTATAGGGAGAAGATTCTGATAGGAGTTTGGGGTTGAGAATAGCGTTAGCGGGGGGGACTTGCTCCGGAATATCGTGGTGATCAGTGATAATCACATCTAAACCTAAATCCCTTGCCCTTTGAATCGCGTCAAAGGCAGAAATACCGTTATCCACAGTGATAATCAAAGCAATATCAGTATCAGCAGCAAATTCTTCGACAATGCCCTCATTAATCCCGTAACCTTCTGACATGCGGTTGGGAATTCTGTAATCCACCTGGGCACCTAAATACTTCAGAGCACGTAAGAGTAAGGCAGTACTAGTCATACCATCAGCATCGTAGTCACCGCAGATGGCAATTTTCTCCCCAGAAGCGATGACCCCTTGGAGTAAATCCACAGCTATAGCTAAATCAGCGAATTCCTCAGTCGGTTGAGGTAAAATCAGAGATTCTGGGTTTATATGGATATCAGCCGCTACTGGAGTATCAATCCCCCGGTTAACCAAAACCTGAGCAATCAAGTCGCTCATACCAGAACTACTAACTAATTGCGCGGTTTTTGCCGGATCCTGTGGGGCTATGTACCATCGCTGAGGAGGTAATCGATGTGTCATGGTGTTTTTTTCTCAGTTCCAACTCTGGCTGTTCACAATGTAACAAAGAAGAGTAGGGGCGCAAGGCTTGCGCCCTCTTTGGGCAATGCCGTGCCCCTACATTACCGAACATTTGCCCTGTTATCGTTTTGAAAGTCGGACTGTCTCTATTAAGCTTCGCTTTCGATATATACAAACAAAAGACCCAGTACGACGGCAAAAACTACCATACAAATTAGGGGAACAAAAACTATCGGTAAGAAGGAAGCTGTGTATGCGCCTGTCATATCTTTATTTTCCTATTGCTACAAAGGGAACCAATTGGATATTACTGCGAAGAGATGCATTCATGGCCTAATTATAAAGATTCTTAACAAAACAAAAAAATTAGGATTCAATGGTATAATCGCAATAAGCTAATATTTAAACTTCGTAACAAATTATTTCAATTTTTGCCCGAAGAGTCAGAATCGGGGTACAAAAAGTGATATCCCTGATAAATAATTCCAGCTTCCTTTTTCCGCTTTCCTTTGAGAGGAGATAAATTAAAGATGACAACAGATGTAGTCACCCATGGTGGAGATCCCCAAGTTGGGAATCTCGCCACCCCGATTAATGCATCGGGTTTCACCAAAGCTTTCATTAATGCCTTACCTGCTTACCGGAACGGATTATCACCCTTCCGCCGCAGTCTGGAAATTGGCATGGCTCATGGCTATTTTGTCTATGGTCCCTTGGCTCTCCTGGGCCCCCTAAGGGATTCAGATCTGGCTGCCACGGCAGGTTTGTTAGCATCCATCGGGATGATTTCCATTCTCACTGTCGCTTTGTCCCTTTACGCTAGTACTGGTCCGAACAAACCAGTGGCTACCGTCACCACTCCCAATCCACCAGAAGACTTAGGTACCAAAGAAGGCTGGAGCGAATTCGCCAGTGGTTTCTTTCTTGGTGGTTGTAGCGGAGCAATTTTTGCTTATTTCCTCTGCTCTACTCCTCACCTAGCCCCATTGATGGAGGTTGTCGGTGGTGTATGGTCAACGGGCACCTAGTTTAACCAAATTAAACTAATTTTCCGCTCTCTTGGTGCATTTTCCACCTTGAATCCCATTCAAGGTTAGTCGCACCGCTTTTTTACAAAAAGCCCCGCCATCCATAGTGCCGGGGCTTTTTTCTGGCTGGTAGCTGGAAACTGCTTTGATAAAATGTTGCCAATATTTATAACTGACGAGACAGTCAGCACCCCGCGCTAAAGTGACGGAGTTTCCAACGAAGGGAGTTATACATGAAAAAGATGAGAATTGAATTCTACGGTAGAAAAAAATTAATTCAACGTCTAATTTTGCCCTTATTATCCTTGATGCTGGTAACTGGGTTAACCACAGCACCAGCCAATGCAACAGGGGTGTACGATCTACCTGTCCTCAGTGCAGGGGAAGACGTCTGGGTAGTAGACCAAGCAGAAGATATCAGCCTGGTGACAGAAGGCAAACTCAGTAATATGCTGAAAAATATGGCCCACCATACAGGCAATGAGTTAAGGATGGTAGTTATCCGCCGTCTTGACTACGGTGAGACTATTGACAGTTTTATTGACGCGCTCTTTAGCAAATGGTTCCCAACCCCAGAAGAAAAGGCTAATCAAACCCTGATAGCTTTGGATACCTTAACTAATAACAGTGCTATCCGCAGTGGGTTGCCTAAAGAGATTATAAACAATACTCTTCAGAAAAGTATTGTTGAAGAGACTATAGGAGCAGTATTGCGAGATGGAAATAAATATAACCAAGCATTGTTGGATGCAGGCGATCGCCTGATAGCCGTATTGTCCGGTGAGCCAGATCCCGGTCCTAAGGTAATAAGGGACAGGATCCAGGCAGAAAGTACTTTCACGGACGCCGAAGAAACGGACGATCGCAGCGCTACTGTTTGGGTAGTGGTACTCTTGATTGTGGCCACAATCATTCCTATGGTAACCTATTTTTGGTATGTAGGTTTTCCCGGTCGCTAGGGTGGGTACCCTAGTCTTGAACGTATTCTGCTCCGGTTTTGAGGGCCATCTCCGCCCGCATAAATTCTCGTCCCAAATAAGCAGCATGGTTTAACATAGTGAGGGGAACAGGTTGAGTTTCCTCGCAAATTTTCACGCACAGTTCTTTAGCAGTTCTCCCGGTAAACAGAGTAGTGGCAGTCCTTTCTACTTTACTAGACGCTGGGATTACCTTGCCAGTTTCCGGGTCAACCGCTAAACCTCTGTCGTTAATAACATTGGTATAATGCTTGGCACAAATCAATCCCGCATCAGTATCCAGATAGATAATGAAATAGCCAGCTGGATCGAGATCGAGATGACGCAAAGAGAGTTCCTTATCAATTACACCATAGTCATCTACTGTTGGATTCATTTTGTCTTTCTTTTCTTTGTTGTTGAAAATACATCCTAATGTAAAATAACTTCTTATAGCTTATCCATATTTATCTGCGTGCATCTGCAGTTCAAATTTTAGAGTGGTTCTCGGTTAGGTATACCTACTGCACGGGCATATATAGCTGGGGTTGGCTTAGTTTTAAGCAGGTAAATACAATGACGGACACTTTTAGTTATAGTAATTACATTATTAATTCATAAGTTTTTTATTGCCTCTCCTGATCCTCATCCCTCATCCAAAATCCTTCCCAATCACAAAATACGTTCCCAGGGCGAACCAAGGAACGATAAAATAACATGACCAGATTTATTCACGACCAATTTGCTCTTATTCCAAACTAGGAGTTTGGGAACCATTGGATAAATTTAAGTTGAGCATAAACTCAATCCAGATAGCAACCCAACCTCAAATAATTTTGATGAGTACAGCAGAACCATCTACCTCCCAATACTGGATTCGCGGTAGTGTACCGGGGTCAGCTACTAGCTATGTGCTCAGACAAGCTGACAGAGAACTCTATGAAGCTTTGAAGATGGGAGAATTTTGCTATGTCTTTAATTCGCGACAGACGGGGAAGTCTAGTTTGCGGGTTAGAACGAAGCAACACCTGGAAGAGGAAGGGATCCTCTGTGCAGAATTGGATCTAATGGATATCAGCAGCAAGCATCTTTCCTTGGAACAGTGGTATAGCAGTGTTTTCCGCAATCTCGTCCGGGAGTTTCGCCTGGGGGAGCGTTTCAATTGGTGGAATTGGTGGCGTCAGCATTCTTCTCTTTCTCCCAACAACCGCTTGACTAAATTTATCGACGATATTCTGCTCCAGTTTATCCCCAAGTCGTCAGTGGTTATCTTGGTAGATGAAATCGATAGCGCTGTGGGTTTGCATTTCTCTTTTGCCTATTTTTTACATTTTATCCGCTCTTGCTATGAGAAACGAGAGCAAAATATCGCCTATAGAAGACTTACCTTTGCTTTATTTGGGGTAGCTACACCTGGAGGGTTGATTAAAAATAAAAAACGCAGTCCTTTTCCTTTTTGTCGTCAGATTGAATTGGCTAGTTTTACCCGAGATGAGGTAGCATTTTTAGTTCGAGGTTTGTCTGAAAGAGTTAAAAATAAAGAAGCGGCGATTGATGAAATATTCGCTTGGACGGGGGGGCAACCTTTTTTGACTCAAAAGCTATGTCAACTGATTCAAACGGTTCAAGAGCAAAATTATGGGGAGACAGATGCAGATTATATCGAGTCTGTAGTGCGCTCCCAGATAATTGATAATTGGCAAGTTCGAGACTCTCCGCCCCACTTTCGGAGTATTAAAGACAGTCTGGTGGGAAATACACGGTTACTTAAATTATATCAGCGAATGTTACAAAAAGGAGAAGTATTAGCTAATAATAGTCGGGAACAGTTGCAGTTACTTATTTCTGGTTTAGCCGTAAAAATTAACCCAGATCAAGGCTCTGTTTTACGAGTTTATAATTCTATTTATAGCGAAATTTTTCATTAAAATTGGGTAGCCACAGAATTGAGGAAGCGGCGATATTATACTATTTCCTTACCGGTTTGGTTACCTTGGCAAGGACTAGCTGCTGGGGCTGCTATCCTCAGTATCGCAGGGGTGATCGCTTTTCAATCTATTCTACCTCCCCCAAAGACTTCAGCGTTGCTCCGGACCTCTACAAGGTTCTCCACAGGAGAAAAGCGACTTTTACGCTATAAAGGTAATTTAGACGGTAATTACGGTACAGAGGCTTTCCAAGTCGGGGAATATGATAAGGCGATAGCCTCCTTTACCAAAGCAGTTCAAGGGGATCGGCGGGATCCAGAAGTGCAAATTTACCTCAACAATGCCACTGCCCGTCACGGTGACATGGTCCCTTTTACTTTAGCAGTGGTGGTACCCGTAGATGGGGATGC
>JACONB010000075.1 GCA_014323965.1 Prochloron sp. SP5CPC1
AATTAAGTTCAAAAGTACCATCTCTAGTTACTAAGGGAGATATTGTCCTGAGATTTGAAGCGAATGGGGCGATAGTAGGTTGGGTTAGCGATAGCGTAACCCAACATAAATCTCCTTTGTTGTTGGGTTTCGTTACCTCAGGTTGAAGTCACCATGAGGGCAGAAGTATCAGCCAGAAAAGCTTTAGTTCAAGAATTAAAAGAACTTTTTCAATAAATTCAATCCCTTCCTTCATCACAAACTATTACCGAGGAAGAAATAAGGGCTGAGATTTATGCTTATCGTCGCTTTAGTGGTAGGGAGCAGGAGATTTGTATTGAATGGCGATCGCCTGATCAGATCAACGTCTGACTAGATAACCAATGAAACCAGTCGCCAGACTTTGCAAAATGACCTGAGCGGATTTTCTAAACTCTGGATCTGGATGAAAGAAAATCACGGCTACCAGAAAAAGAAAAATCAAAAACACACCTATTACACTGGCATAAAACTTGGCCTTTTCAAGATGTAGACGGTGATACAGTTCTTTGGGAGTTTCCGTTTCTGTCGTGATCCTCTCATAAAGAGCAGGCAGTTGAGAAAGGTCTTGTTGCTGGGTTGCCATTACCTAGATACCAATGAATTCTTTTTCCAACTTGAGGTCTTGGGTTAACACACCAACGATCTTATTTTGCTTGCGGGCTTCATGAGCAGCCTCAGTAAGCGCCAAAGCACGTCTTAAGACATCGCTTTTCGTGCTTCCTAAATCCTGAGCGATTTGCTCTAAACGGAGGTCGATCTCTATAGGTATTTCCAGACTGAGTCTGATTTTTTCCTGATTTTTTGTCATGAATAATGCTCAAAGTTTATTTTGCTAAAGATTCTACACCAATAATAGGCATTTTTGGCGCCGAATGCCAGGTTATCCCCGGCGGATAAACAAAATTCTCCGTGATATTTCAGGCTAAGTAGATCAAAAATTTGACCTAACAAACATTTGTATGTATAACTAAATATATTATTATTTATACATGCTATAGCTAAGTAATATTAAAACCTTGAAGGGTTTTATAAGTAGCCCGCAAATTATTCGCGGGGGGGGCAGCAGCGTATCCCCTATTCTAAGGCTAATTGAATCAGGCGATCGGTTAATTGGGAGAAGGAAACCCCTGTAGCTTCCCAGAGTTGAGGATACATGCTGGTAGCTGTAAACCCTGGTAAGGTGTTAATTTCATTAATTAAGACTGAGTTGGTTGCTTCTAGATAGAAGAAGTCGATTCTTGCTAAACCACGAGCATTTACAGCAGTAAAAGCTTGCAAGGACATTGCTTGAATTTGGGCTGTTATTGCTTCGGGAAGGGGAGAGGGAATAATTAGAGTAGCTTTTCCGGGGGTATATTTGGTTTCGTAGTCGTAAAAATCACTGTCAAACTTGATTTCTCCCACGACAGAAGCTTTTGGGTTTTCGTTACCTAAAACAGCACATTCTACTTCTCTCCCTACGACTCCTGTTTCCACAATAATACGGGAATCGTAATTAGCAGCATTATCGAGGGCAGTTTCTAACTCGGAACGGGATTTTACTTTGCTTATTCCCACTGAAGAGCCTAAATTAGCAGGTTTGACGAAGCAAGGATAGGCAATTTCTGCTTCTATATGGTCGCATAATTTGGGAAATATGCAAGGGTTGGAAAAAATTTTATATCTGGTGACTGCTTTATATTTTACCTGGGGTAAACCAGCAGCAGCAAAAGCCATTTTCATGGTTATTTTATCCATTCCCAAGGATGAACCTAGTATACCACTCCCTACAAAGGGAACTTGCATCAATTGTAACAAACCTTGTACGGTACCATCTTCTCCATTAGGTCCATGTAATATAGGAAACCACACATTTACTTCTCTTACTTCGGGGGGAAATTGCCAAATTTGTCCTGGGTTATTGCTGGGTTCTGGGGTTGTTTCTGATGTTAGAATTGCAGCAGCAGTTTCTCCTCCTCGCCAGATACCATTTTTTTGGATGTAAATTGGGATGATTTCGTATTTGTTGCCATTTTCCCCCATTTTTAAACTGCGAGCGATCGCCCTTGCAGAATTTATCGAAATTTCGTGTTCTCCGGAACAACCGCCAAATAACAACCCTACTCGTAATTTCGTCATTGCCACGATTTTGATTTCTTATAATTCTAGTATAACAGGTTCTATATCGGTTAGATAAAAATCATTACTTTTAAAAAGAAGAGGTTCACGGGATACTTTGGCGAGAGCGTAAGAAAAACAATCCCAAAATTTGAGTTTTGCCTTGTGATTGCCCTTACCATATTTTGCAAAAGTATCCCGTGCTATCTCTAATTGCTCCGTATCAAAGGGGATAACTTCCAGCATAGCTTCTTCAACAAACAAGTCTAATGCTTTTACACCTTCCTCTTTAAAACCATCGTAGCTTCCAACAGAGAGCAGGTTGAGATTAAGCGTGTAGAGGCAGAATAAATGGCATTGATAAACAGCTTGGATTCCTTTTCCATCAATAATATTGCTATAATTGCTGATGTGTCAATAACCATTAGCTAGGCAGTCCATTTTCGTCATAGCCGATAATCTCATCAGGAGTACGATTGTCATAAACAGGCAAAGCAGCACATTCTTTAGCTATCTCAAGCAATCTGTCTTTATGAGGACGCCTTGCTTCTCTTTTCTGTTTTTTGAAGTCATTTAAAACCTTCATGAGAAGTCCATCTACCGTTTCTCCAGTAAGAAGGGTTAACTCCCAAATCAATCTCTCTGTTTCAGGATTGTTAATAAGAATAGTCATTTTTTGCGCAGAATGCCAGGTTGTCCCCGGCAGATGAACGAAATTGTCCGTATGAGGACTGTTATCTTGAAATATTAAGAGGTGAGACTGCGATGCTGTTTAAGGAGTTCACTAAACTTCTCAGCATCTACACTCCCATAGATTTGACCCGTCTCCTGAGCATCTACCCGTTCCATTAATGCTTGAAACGCTGCTGTATCATTTCGATGTTCTAGAACGTATTTCTTCAGTTCTCCTATTGTCATCGTTTGAAAGTTAGACTTCATTGATAAACCTCCAATTTCCATTTGGATAAATCTCGATTAATATTTCCTCTCCTGCAATAATAATGGAGTTTTTACGAGGTACATGCTTGTAATGTTCTGACACAGTTGAAAACATCGAAGGGCTTGTTGAGTTGTTGGCAAGGATCCTATCTCCTCTTCACTATACCTCAATCACCTCATGATGAAGGAGGATTAATAAGGGGGGCGATCCCGAAGGGATCCCCCGCCATTAATCAATGCCGGGGGCGCGCCTTGATATCACTGATAGATAGTGCCTGTCAAACTAAAAGCCCGCACTTGGGTTATTTTAACTTTGACTAACTTACCTTTTAACTCTTCAATTTTACCAGGAAAGAAGGTGAGACGGTTGGTTCTGGTTCTTCCCATGACTTGGGAGGTATCTTTGGGGTTTTGGTCTTCTACTAGCACTTCTTCAATGCGTTCTTGATAACGTTGGGAGCGCTCTGCTGCTTTCGTTGCTACCAGGTGGTTTAGTCGTGATAGGCGATCGCTCTTCACTTCTTCCTCTACTTGATTCTGCACCAAAGCGGCGGGAGTTCCAGGGCGAGGGGAATAAGCAGCTGTATTAAGTTGGTCGAAACCTATATCTTCTACCAATTCTAGGGTATGGTGGAACTGTTCCTCTGTTTCCCCGGGAAAGCCTACAATTGCATCGGCACTAATAGCAGCGTCAGGCATATATTCCCGAATCTTCTCAATAATGCGACGATACTTTTCATGAGTATAGCCCCTCTTCATGGCTTTCAGGATGTCATTATCCCCCGATTGGAAGGGAATGTGGAAATGCTCACATAGTTTAGGCAACTCATGACAAGCGCGAATGAGTCGTTCCGTGAAATAGCGGGGGTGACTGGTGGCGAAGCGAATGCGCTCAATGCCGAGGACGTCACTAAGGTAGTAAAGTAGATCCGTCAGGGTATGCTTATGCCTTCCTGTAGCGGTAACCCCTGGTAAATCTCTACCGTAAGCGTCGATATTTTGTCCCAAGAGAGTAACTTCCTTATATCCCTGTTCTCCCAAGGCTACTATTTCGGCTCGAATGCTGTCTGGAGTGCGAGACTGTTCTTTTCCCCGGACGTTGGGAACGACGCAGTAGGTACAACGTTCGTTACAACCATAGATAATGTTTACCCAAGCAGTTACTTTACTGTCTCGACGGGGTTTGGTAATATCTTCCAGAATGTGGATCTCTTCGGTGGCTACTACTTGCTCCCCATTGAAAACTTGTTGGAGTAAGTCTTCCAAACGGTTAGCGTGTTGGGGACCCATGACCAAATCTAATTCTGGTACTCGACGGAGCAGTTGTTCCCCTTCCTGTTGAGCGACACAACCTGCTACTACGAGGGTTAAGTCGGGTTGGGAGTGTTTCCGCTTCGCTTGTCTCCCCAGGTAGGAATAGACTTTTTGCTCCGCATTATCCCTAATGCTACAAGTATTGTAGAGGATGAGTTTAGCGTCATCGGGGTTTTCGGTGTAGCACCAGCCCATATTCTCCAAGATACCAGCCATGCGCTCGGAGTCGGCTTTATTCATCTGGCAACCGAAGGTGGTGATGTGATATTGGTTCATGGTGGTTGGGTTGTGGGTTATATTTTATATATTAGTTAATTCGCGCAAAGGCGCAAAGGCGCAAAGAGAAGATAAAGCGCTAGTATTACAGTTGAGGAGACTTGGCTTGTTTGCCCAGCTTAAAACTTAATGCCTGTACTTTAATCTAGTTTTCCCAGGTTAGGTCTTGACATTGCTTAAAATAAATTATATAATTAAAACAACATTTTTTCGGTAGCAAGCCTAAAAAGGAGAACAACTGTGAAATTTGGTATTGATATTGGCCATAATGCCCTTCCAGATTCAGGAGCAGTGGGCATTAGAAGAGAAGACGATTTAACAAAGGATGTGGGGACTCGCTTGATCCAGAAATTATCAGCCGCTGGTCACACCGTTATTAATTGTACTCCTACTACAGCAGCAACAGTAGGACAATCTCTCGGAAAACGGGTCAATAAAGCCAACGCTAATAGGGTAGATGTCTTTGTTTCCATCCACTTTAATGCGGCTTTTAAGACGCCTAAACCCATGGGAACAGAGATTTATGCCATTAGTAATGCCGCTTTATGTCATCAAAAATACCTCAATGCCCGCCATTTTAATTGAGTGTTGTTTTGTAGATTCCACAGCAGATATGAATCTCTTTGATGCTGAAAAAATGGCAGAGGCGATTAAAGTGGGTTTAATTGGAGATGATGATGACACTGCAATTATTCAACCAGGTATACTGAAGGTTACTCAACAAACTATCCTCAAGCCCTCTACTGAGCAGTCATCAGACTTACCTCAAAACACGTTAGTAAACATCGATTTGGGGTTGTGCGCCCACTCACTAATCTATTACAAAACAACTCTTATGACTTCTATTGAGAGCGCATTTTTGTTTATCTTGTTGTCTGGGGCTTTTGGAGGCTTGATTCAAGGTTTGGGAAATAATAAAGAAGTAATTTTGCCCCATTTAAATTCCAGGGAAAAAGCTTTGAATCTGGGGTTTATAGCCGATTGCTTGTCTGGTATGGGGGGGGCGATAGCCATCTATCTTATCATTCCCACTTCTTTTAAGGAATTTACCCAAGACTTAGAGACAACTATCCAACTTATTGGCTTATCCTTAGTGGGGGGATATAGTGGTAATGCTATCCTAGCAAGAGTTTTGAAGTTTAAAGTCTTTAAAGATGATGTAATGGAGAAAATTAAACAGGATATGTTAGAGCAGGAGGAAATTGATGCAGAAGCGTATCGTTTACTGGATCTGCAACTGAGTCGAACTAATGAAGACGTGGAGGAGGAGATCCTCAAGGAAGCGATTCAAAAATCTTCCAACTCAGCTCAACAAATTATTTTTCGTGCAGCTAGGGATATGCGTCAAACAGCAAACGATGCGAAACGGAATCAGAACCCCTCGATTCAAGATGGTATTGAGCGCACTATTCCTATATTTGAAGCGTTAATTAAATCGGAATATGGGAAAAATAACCATCGCTATTTTGGTAATCTGGGATACGCACTCAAGGATAAAGAGGAACCTGACTGGGAAGGAGCGCGTAATGCGTTGGTAAAAGCAATTAATTTGTCGCAAAAGCAGGAAAATACCGTTCCTCCTCATTATATGTACAACCTAGCTGTTTGTTTAATTCAGATTGATAACCAGAATAACAGCAATAATAGTATCAGCAAACCTAATATACGGCGGAAGATAAGGAAGGCGATTGAATTGGGGAGTAGTAATAGCGATCTCAAGGAATCAATCCAAAAAAAAGAACCATTTACATCCTGGTTGAGTCGAAATCAGTTACAATTGGAAGAAGGGGAAAATAACCGTTTATCAGTTGTTACCAGTGAGTAATCTCGCGCCAAGGCGCCAAGACGCAAAGGAAAGCAAATATCTGTGTTTATCTGCGGTTCAATATTAAATAAAAGTAAAACTCAACGGATAGAATAAGTGATAATGGTATTATCGAGTTGCGTGGAATACGATCATATAGGGCAATAATTATGGCAAAAGGAGCTAAACCACCAGTAGTGCTAATAATCCTAGATGGCTGGGGTTATGGAGAAAGAACCACAACAAACGCTATTGCCGTTGCGAAGACACCAGTCATGGATAGTCTTTGGGAAGTTTATCCCCACACCCTGATTAACGCTTCGGGTAAAGATGTAGGATTACCGGAAGGTCAAATGGGGAACTCGGAAGTGGGACACCTGAATATTGGCGCTGGAAGGGTGGTACCCCAAGAGTTAGTAAGGATTTCCAATGCAGTGGAAGACAGATCCATCCTCCGAAACCCAGCTCTGAGGGAAGTTTGTCAAGACGTGCGTTCCTCTGGGGGGAAACTCCATTTAATCGGTCTTTGTTCCGAAGGAGGAGTCCATTCCCACCTGCTTCACTTACTGGGTTTGCTGGATCTAGCTAAGTCTCAAGGAGTAGATGATGTGTGTATCCATGCTATTACAGATGGTCGAGATACTAACCCAAGTCAGGGCATTAAAGCTATTGGCAAGATTGAGACATATATAGATAAAATTGGTCTGGGACGGATCTGTACTATCAGTGGTCGTTATTACGCCATGGATCGGGATCGCCGTTGGGATCGGGTGAAACTAGCTTACCATATCATGACAACGGAGGGTGAAGGAGATGGACGTAACCCAGCCCAAGTGTTGCAAGCTTTCTACGGGGAGGACATCGGGGATGAATTTATTCCTCCCACGAGAATTGCCTCAGGAGCCATAGCACCGGGTGATGGGGTGATTTTTTATAATTTCCGTCCCGACAGAGCAAGACAACTCTGCTATGCTTTCCTCAGGGAAGATTTTGACGGCTTTGAACGGGAAAAAATTGCCCCTCTCAGCTTCGTTACCTTTACCCAATATGATCCCAAATTACCGGTTTCCGTCGCTTCGGGTTTACGTCAGTTTCGCACCGCCGAAACGGAAAAATATCCCCACGTCACCTATTTCTTCAATGGTGGTTTAGAGCAACCTTTTCCCGGAGAAGACAGGGAATTGATCCAAAGTCCCATGGTTCCTACCTATGATGAAGCTCCCGCTATGTCAGCCAACGAGGTGACGAATGTAGCCATAAATGCCATTGAAAGGGGAATCTACGACCTGGTAGTGATAAACTACGCCAATCCTGATATGGTAGGACATACGGGGAATATGTCAGCAGCAGTGTCCGCTATTGAAACCGTAGACTGTTGTTTGGGACGATTGTTGGCTAGTATTAATAAAGTAGGGGGTACAGCTTTAATTACAGCAGACCACGGTAATGCAGAATACATGGGAGATGAAGAGGGAAATCCCTGGACAGCCCACACTACTAATCCGGTACCGTTTATCCTCGTAGAAGGGGAAGGATTGAAAATTCCCGGACATGGTACACAAGTAGCCCTGCGAGAAGACGGAAGGTTAGCGGATATTGCCCCAACCATTCTGGATATCCTAAAATTATCTCAACCCAAGGAAATGACAGGTCGCTCTTTGATTCAAGGAGCAAAATATGAAGTAAAATTAAGTCCCACACCCCTGAGTATTTCCCTCTAACCACTAACAACTATATTGGTGTTATCATATGAAGATAGATCAACTAATTCAAATTATCTGGGCTGTATCTGGTGTTCTTCTGGTAATATTAGTATTGCTCCATAGCCCCAAAGGCGATGGTATTGGGGGTATTGGAGGACAGGCTCAGTTATTTACCAGTGCTAAGACGGCGGAGAAAACCCTCAACCGCGTCACATGGATTTTAGCAATAATTTTTATTAGCCTAACAATTGTTTTAAGTGGAGGGTGGCTAACAGTTACACAGTGACCAGATACTAGTTCCCAGGTGGATGAGATTGGCTCTTACCCACCATTTTTTAGCTGTAATGAAAGGTGATAGATTATTTTGGTTGGTGGCGATCTGGGGGTGGGGCACCTTAGTGCCCCACCCGCCAGATCTGTTACCACAGATCGCCGTGGGTTTATTAGCCATCGCCCCTAACTCCAGAGGTGAACTGAGTCTCCCTCTACCCCAAGTTCACCCCCTACCTCCATCTTTAGCACAGTGGCAACCAAACAA
Source organism: Prochloron sp. SP5CPC1 (assembly GCA_014323965.1). GTDB lineage: Bacteria > Cyanobacteriota > Cyanobacteriia > Cyanobacteriales > Prochloraceae > Prochloron. Next base: position 8,693 of record JACONB010000075.1, read on the forward strand.
TAGTATGGATAATTACTTTTCTCAGGTCGAACCCACTCCTGTCGGTTATTTAGTGTGGTCAGAGTTTCCTGTCCAAGTATGGATACAACGACCTGAAAACCCCGATGAAGATACTGGTAGTACTCGTCGTTTCCGAAAATGGGTAGAAGCAGTTGGGTCGGGGGTGGTAGAATGGAGGCAGTATTTACCCTTAGAGGAAGTGCAATCAAGGGAAAAGGCAGATATTATCATTGAATATGCTGCTCCTCCTTGGAATCCTACCTTTAACCGGGAAACAGGGAAATTCGACATTCCTCGGGCACGTTCTGCTCAAACCAATTACAAATTCTATCTTAGCGAAGATAGTCCCCCAATATTGCGTCATCGCATGACTATCCAAATTAGTCCAGGTATGAGTTACGATTCCACTGTAGCCGCTATTCGTCACGAAATGGGTCATGCTTTGGGAATTTGGGGTCACAGTCTTCAGGAAACCGATGCACTCTATTTCTCTCAAGTACGCGATCCTTTACCCGTTTCTGTTCGAGATGTTAATACCCTCAAAAAGGTTTATCAACAACCCACCAGTTTGGGATGGAGTTTGGAACAAGTACCATGATAGTTGTGGTGGGAGAGGTAACTGTTCCACTAAGTGAAGCACATCTGAACTCAGTGTTATAGTCATAACTAACCTATCAACTTCACAACCGCTTAAGCAACTCATCGTACTCATCGTGCGCTCCAATCCAAAACCAGTAAATGTGATTTGACTCCAACAGACCCAGAACACGGTACTTACTGCTGACACGAGCCGAGTAAATTGGTTGCCGTTGAGTGACTCTCTTGAATTGTAAACTGTTGTGATAAGGATCTTCGCGCCAGAGCACATAGGCTTTTTCAGCCTGCTCTTGCACAGACTCAGGCAGTTGTTTAAGTTCCTTGCGGAAGGTTCTGGTGACAGTCGATTTCATTGCTCAAGCTGGGAAAACTTCATCCAGTGAGACAGTTTCACCATTTGCGATTTCCTGGTGTACCATTGCAGCCAGTTTATCCCACTGTTCATCAGTTGTTGTTTCAAAGCGAGTTTTCCAAGTCTGTTCGTCCTTGAGTTCAGCTAGAAGGCGAGTCGCAATCCCATCTTGCTGATCGTCTGGAAGTTTTTCAATTTCTGCAATGGCGCGGCGAAATAGTTCAGTCATATTCTGACAACGCAAGTCTACAGCGGTAAGTATACTTAATTCTATCATCTGGATGCTAATCTGAGCAAACCCACACCCGAATGGTTGGCGATCGCCAATATCACCAAATATGAGGTTTCAAGTCATGGGAGCAATTGATAGTTTTAACCCCATGGTTTTTAAAACTGCTAACTCATTGAGGTCAGCGGTGAAGGTGGAAAAAACTCGCACAGGTTTTTCAGCTCGCCCTTCAGGAACACAGACATATAGCGGTTAGCGCTGGTGTATTGACAAATTTTACGCCAGATAAATTTAATGGACTAAATTGACTCAATCACTGTGGTACAAAGCTTTTAGGAGATTTATTTGACTAGTAACTAGTGCTGGTAACAGAAGATTGCGAAGCAACCGCGTATCGTCCTGTTAACTGCTAACTGCTATAGATCTCTCGTCTCCCACAATACCAAACTCTGCATTGCCTTATGAGTTTCTTTCATCTTGAAGCTGCGGTAAGCAGTGGGGGGCTAACTTATATCGTTGCACCTCAAAACTGAACTGCTGAACTCTATGGTATAGCTCCATCACAGGATTTTTTCTAGGTGGAGTTAATTCACACTGCCAGGTTAAATCTAAAGAAAAATTAAAAAACGGATATGTTTAGGTAAAGACAAGGTTAAATTATAATTAGCAATAATGTTGGGATCATCAATAAGACTATGAATATTTGGGATGAGACAGAAAGCTTAGTGGTTGAGAATTCGATTGGCAACCAACTCGGTGAAATGCAAAAGGCCGTGCAGCCAACCATTTCTCTAACCCAGCGGTTTAAGCCAAAATCATCAGGCCAATATGAAACTGTTGGTGAAGTCGATTTCCTTCGCCGCATCGATCGTGAATGCCTCTCCTGGGGTGACACGGTTCACTATCAAGAGAACCCAATCATTGTTAATAGCTGTCAAGGGGGTATTGTTTCCGACGTTGATGGCCGAACCTATGTGGATACGGGGATGTGGCATTCTAGCTGTAACTTTGGCTATCGCAATCCAGCCATTGAATCTGAAGTGAGCCAACAACTCCTAAAACTGCCCCAAGCCAATGGTGACTTCCTACATCGGGAGAAGTTGCTCGTTGCCAAGATGGTTGTTGACGCCATTTATGAGCGGACTGGGGTCAAAGGTCGAGTCTCCTTTAATGTGGGTGGGTCCCTTGTGGTCGAAGATGCCCTAAAAATTGTTCGTAAAAATACAGGTAAGAATCGAGTCGCCGTCATGATGGGGGGATACCATGGTCGCTCTCTAGGTACCCTAGCCCTTTCTAGCAGCCATCGCTATCGGCAGTTTTATAACGAATTTCCAGAACGGGCGGTGATGTTCCCATTCGCCAATTGCGCCCAGTGCTTCTACGAAAAAGAACGGGAAACCTGTGAGTTATACTGCGCCCAAACCATTCGGAAGTCCTTTTCTAATGAATTTTATGGCCTTGCCAGCAAAACCAGCACAGAACTGGGTGCCCTGGTCATTGAGCCTTGTCAGGGGCGAGGGTACACGATTCCACCCCAAGACTTCTATCGCAGCTTCATTCCCGATCTCCAGGAGCGAGGAATTCTTATCCTAGATGATGAGATTCAAGTGGGGATGTATCGCACTGGGAAACTCTTTGCCTTTGAACACTATGGTTTTGTCCCTGACATTATGACCCTAAGCAAGTCATTTACCAATGGTTTAAACCCTGTAAGCTTGGTTTGGGCACGGGCAGACCTGGTGAGGACAGAAAACTTCACCCCAGGCCATGCCCATAGCAATTTTGCCAACCATCCCTTGGGTACAGCAGCGGCTCTAGCCACCTGGCGCTATATGCTAGCCCAGGACTATGAAACCTCTGTCCCAGCCAAAGGAACCTATTTCCTAGGAAAATTACAACAGCTACAGGCCCGTTATCCGTTTGTTTACGCAGTAGATGGTTTAGGACTACTGCTGAATCTGGTATTTGCGGATGCTCACGGCACACCCTACGAGGGCTCTGCAAAACTTGCGGCTGCAATCGCCCAAGATAACGATTTCCTTTGGGCAGGAGAATCCTGGCGCATGATTCTGCAAACCGGGGGCTATAACCTCAATGTCCTCAAGTTTGCGCCTCACCTCGATATTAGTTACGAAGAGATTGATCGGATGATTGGCATTTTAGATCAGGTCTTGCAAAAACTCGGTGTGGAGGTGTCTAAATGAAAGCAGCGGTTTTATCTGCACCTAATCAGGTGCAACTACGGGAGGTTGCTGCACCAACCATTAGCCAAACCGGAGAAACCATAGGTGATGTGGAATTTGTTGGAGTCTGCAAAACTGACCAACAACTCACAGCAACAGGATTAGAAAAAGAATTGATCCTGGGACATGAGGTCGTTTGCCGATTACCCCAAGAGTCTGGTCATTTTGCTCTCAATAACGAGATCTCCTGTGGTCGTTGTAGCTATTGCGCTGAAGGACTAACCAGCCACTGTCCTAATTTGCATGAATTGGGGGTTAATGACAACGGAGGCTATGCGGAAAAAATTCGTGCTCCCCGTCAGTCATTTCATCCCTTTAGTTTCTGTAATCCAACCCTAGGGGTCTTGATTGAACCCGTCAGTTGTGCCGTACGGGGAGCTAAGCGTATCTTAGCAGCAACTAAACTTTTAGCTGTGACCCATCCCACAATCGTCGTCATTGGCGGCGGCATCTCTGGCGCCCTGATCAGCTATCTATTGACCCGTTCTCCGGAGTTTAAGGGGGAGATTTATTTATACGACATTACGCCTGATCCCATCCCTTGGGCAAATAATCTAGGTATCCAGCGGATTGGCAAAGTTGAACCAGATCAAGCTCACGGAATTATAGAATGTTCTGGTTCCCCAAATGGTCTAGCAATCGCATTTCAAGCGGTGCGTAAATCTGGCTTTGTCTGCATCTATGGTGTACCGCAACCAGAGTTAGCTCTACCCATTTCCGCCCATGAGTTATTCATGCGGGAGATTGCCCTCATCACATCTTTTGCTGGGGCAACGGAAGAGACCATGGGTGCCGCTATCGATTACATTCGCCAGGATGAAACATTTTTTGAGCAATCGCTAGGTCGCTCAATTTCCCTGGAGCAGTTGCCCACGGAATTGACAACTTGGAACCCCCAACCTGGAACCCGCACCGTGGTCAATTTGGGGCTCTAGCCATATGGGCTTAACGGATACCTTCGATATCGTTGCTTCGGCAGAAGTAGAAGAATTTGGGAAACCCCATCCAGCAGTCTATCTAACGGCTGCTCGAGGTCTAGGCATCCAGCCTAGCCATTGTGTGGCTTTGGAGGATTCTCTTCGGGGTGTCATGAGCGCTAAGGCAGCCCGAATGCGGTGTATTGCGGTACCCGAACCAGAGCAACAGCAAGATTCCCGGTTTGAGATTGCCAACGTCACCTTACCCTCCCTAAAATCGATCACTCGACCCTGGTTAGAAGAATTTTTGGCGAATTAACCTTTATACCCCCTATGGCAACCATGTATGCTGCGGTCTGGCACGGTCCAGGCCAGGAGAATTTTCGATTAGAATTAATTGAACGCCCTGAACCAGGACCGGGCGAGGTTTTGCTTCAGGTTCGCAGGTGCTTCTTTTGCGCCATGCATGCCCGTGCGGTTTTAGTTGGCCATGCCAAACATTACCCCCCGACTATATTTGGTCGGATGTTGGCGGGAGATGTGGCATCCGTAGGAGCAAATGTGACCAACTTGAAGTTGGGAACACGTGTGACGGTTAACCCAGAACGGCCCTGTGGTACTTGCTTCTACTGCCTGCGGCAGGAATTTGGCCATTGTCTCAATCCGATTCAACTGCGACCAGGAGGGATGGCAGAGTTTGTCTGTATTCCTGAACCGTTAGTTAACGGGATTTATGAGCTTCCCTCCTCAATTCCCTATGAATTCGCAGCCTACACAGAAACCCTCGCTTGTGTGCTTCAGGGCATTGATTTATCTGGCATTACTCTGTCAGATTGTGTGGTGATTATGGGGGATGGAGGAGTGGGATTAACGTTCTTACAATTGGTGCGACTACGGGGGGCTACGAAGGTAATCCTAGCAGGTAAGCATGAGGGTGCTTTGCAAGCAGCGTTACGGTTGGGAGCAAGTCGTGTCGTTAATGTGACCCAAGATTCTCTCCTGGAAGTGGTAAGGGAAGAGACTCAAGGGTATGGCGCTGATGTAGCGATCGAGGCGGTCGGGTCGAGCCACACTTACGAGCAAATGTTAACGCTACTCCGGTGTGGTGGCACCGGAATCGGATTTGGAGGAATGCCCCCCGGTACAACATTTCAAGGCGATCCCAATTTGATTCATTATCGGTCGCTGAAAATCCTCGGTAGCTACCGATATAGTCCTGACCATTTCCGCCAAGCCCTCGATCTAATCTGCACCAAACAAATTGACCTGGGACCCATTGTGACCCATCAGGTTCCTTTTTCATCCTTAACAACCCAAGCAGTTGAAATCCATAGTCAACCGGATTGCAGGGCTTTAGCGATCGATATGGACAAGAAACCATAGCCTTGGGAAAGGCGATAGGATAAACTTTAAACCAGCAGGCTTAATCCAAAAAATGGGGTAGATAACGTGGTTCCACCACACTCCCCGTTCCTACATTAATCCTCGGAAAAGTCTAAATAAAGTCTAAATGTCAAAAAAAAACTATCAAGGGAAAGTTCTATGCTTCTGGCTGGTGATTTAGGGGGAACCAACTGTAGATTTGCCTTGTTTGATTCCAATCTCTCAATTATCGAGCAACAAACCTACCCTTGCCAAAACTACACTAGCTTTGAGGCAGCAGTCAGCGACTTTGTCGCCAGTCATTCCTCCCATACTATTGAAGCTGCCTGTTTTGGTTTGCCTGGTCCAATCATCAATGGAACATGCAAGTTAACCAATTTACCCTGGTCCCTAGTAGAGGCAACTAAAATTGAGCAAGTTGTGGGAGCTAAGGTTACCCTGCTCAACGATGTGGAAGCCAATGCTTACGGCCTAGAAACATTACGAGATGAAGAAATCGTCACCCTCAAGTCAGGATCTCCGATGCCAGGAGGTAACCGAGCGGTGGTGGCTCCAGGAACTGGACTGGGAGAAGCAGCGCTGATTGAAGTGGGCGGACAACTTCATGTGATCGCCTCAGAAGGGGGACATGCAGATTTTGGTCCCTCAGATCAAGTGCAATGGGAACTGTCGTGTTATATCCAACAGGAATATAAACGAGCTAGTTATGAATTAATCTTGAGTGGACCCGGTTTGGTGCGGATCTATAAATCCTTAATTGCCAATGGTCACGGGGTGACTCCCCCTTGGCTCTCACAACAGATGGAACAGGCCGATGCTGCTGCCGCAATTAGTCAAGCGGGGCTTAGGGGCGAATGCCAGGTTTGCAGTAAAGCTCTAGATATGTTTGCGGCAATTTTGGCATCGGAGGCAGCCAATGCAGCGGTGAAGTTTTTAGCCAGGGGAGGCGTTTATTTAGGCGGTGGCATTCCCTCCCGTATTTTGGATAAGCTTCGTCAACCCCTCTTTATCGAGAATTTTATGACTAAAGATAAAATCGCTCATCTTCTAGAGCAAATTCCCGTTTACGTTATTCTTAATCAGCAGACTGCTTTGCAGGGCTCTGCCTGGTATGGTTTACGAATGGTAAAAGATGTCTAAGGATGTGGAGGATAGATCCATACCGCCAGCGATCGCCCCCTTAGCTTCAACATTAGCAGATCGATTCGCAGTCCTACCCCAAACTATTGCAATCGTCCTAGCCGGTTCCCAAAGTAATGGAGCTGCCGATGCAAAGTCAGACTATGACTTTTACGTTTATAGCGATCGAGAGATTTCTGTAGCAGATCCCTTCGGGATCGCTCAGGAATTTGCTGACCATGCAGAAATTAATAATCAATTTTGGGAACCTGGGGATGAATGGATTGATCGGGATACAGGATTTCATATTGATATCATGTATCGTGATCCAAACTGGAGCGAAGGACAATTAGAACGTCTGCTCAAGGAATATCAAGCCTCTGTGGGCTATTCAACTTGCTTCTGGTGGAATATTTTAACTTCGATTCCTTTATATGATCCTAAGGGCTGGTTTCAACAATTGCAAACCAAAGTAAATCAACCTTATCCCAAAGCATTACAACAGGCCATTATTGCTAAAAACTATCCAATCCTACGACAGAATCAATCCTCTTACTTACATCAAATAGAGTTGGCGTTAGATCGCCAAGATATAGTGAGCGTAACCCATCGAATAAGTGCTTTGCTAGCCAGTTATTTTGATATTATTTTTGCGGTCAATGAGGTTCCCCATCCTGGAGAAAAGCGGCTTGTCTCCCAAGTTAATACTCTATGCAAAAAGCAACCGGAAGCGATAGCTCTACAGATTAATAATATCACCCAAGCTATGGGGTCTCTACCAATTTTAATTCCTCTGTTAAATCTTTTGATTGATGATTTAGATCAGTTGCTGATCCAGGAAGGTTACATTACAGAATCTGGACAATTAATATAGGATTTATTTTATCTCTATTGCTTATTTGCTCCTTTCCCAGTTTTTGCTAGATAGATACCTAACATAATTACTACAAAGGCCAATAAGTTCAATAGACTTAAACGTTCCAAGAACAGAATCCAAGCAAGAATTGCTGCCACCACCGGGTCTAACAGTAACACTAGAGAAACAAAACTTGCTGAAAAGTGCTTGAGGCTATAAACGACGAGCCCATGACCCACCGCTTCGCAGATAACAGCAAGGGCAATAATAGCCAACCATCCTGACAAGGAAGTTGGGAAAAGTCGATCGCTGAAATATAATACGACTGGCACCATTAATAGTGATCCAAACAAACAGCGCCACAACAGAATGATCTCAACGGGAAAATTATTCCTGAGTCGTTCCAAAATTAAGAACGTTGTCGCATAAAAGAGGGAAGAAAGTAATGCTGCGCTATCTCCAATAAGGCTACCGCCCACTGCAAAAAAATCCTCTAGACCCAGAGCAATTGCTCCGACTAGGGTCAAAACCATACCGATTAGAAATCGACGATCAAAGCTCTGCTGAAATAAAAGCCAACCACCAAGAGTAGCAAATAAGGGGGTCAATGCCCCCAAGACATTGGCATTAGCAACACTAGTCTCACCCAAAGACCAAGTCCAAAGGAAGCGCCCTCCCAAATGGGTAACTGCCACACCCATCAGAAGGAGGAGATTAATCCAGGAATATGGGAGTTGAGATCGAGAGGTATTATTCGATGCAGACACACGGATGTAGTTGAGCCCATTCCATACACCAAAGACTAGAGTTGCCATCCAAAGGCGATTAAAGACGGTAGCATCGGTGCTGATTTCCTGTAAGCAAATCTTAATTAAAATGGCGGTACTGGCTAGGGCAACTGTTGCGATCCCCAAGAAAATCCCAGCGGATGCTTGACTGAGCTTTTCTGCTGGGAATAGCAGTTTACTTGCTGTCATAAGCGCTTACTGGCTATAGTGATTGATACTTTACGTCGGGCACCAGCACCACCGAGTGGGCTGAATCTCTTTTTCAATTAGATTGGGAATTTGATTTAATTCAAAAGCTGGATGCCAGTGATAACCAACAGCTTCGGGACAATAGTATGCATATAAAAGATAAATTACTAAGATTCTTACACTGCAAACATTTCAGCAAAACTGAGAACTAATCACTAATAGTGCTCTTTTAATGATTGTAACGTTCTAATGGTCAAATCTTTATATATGTCCAGAAGGTTCTCTCGCAACTCAGCTTCAGTCTCACCTTGAGTCCAGTAGTCGGGATACTCTTCCAGGTATCCTAACCACATATCTTCATCTTGCCAGTAGGTAAACTTTTTTTTCTCCATGGTAAAGCCATAGCCAATATACTTGTCCTCTGAATATTGTAACCCAAGAATACACCTTTGCGTCTTTGCGTCTTGGCGCGAAACAAATCTACCGGACAGTAACAGTATCATTTTCCAGCCAAACCAATAATTTTTCCAGTGCTTTTCGAGAAGACTGGTCTAACTCTTCTTGGGACCACATAGCCATTTCAATCTGATGAGCGAGGTAGGGGGGAATGGTTTTAAGACCGGCAATCTTATCAATTAACTTTGTAATGGTAAGCACTATACTTAAACTAACCGATATTT
>JACONB010000076.1 GCA_014323965.1 Prochloron sp. SP5CPC1
TCTTCGTCCCAAGTCATCAATGCAGTATCGGGGTGTTGCTTATGGTGCTCCTGTCTCTACTCCCAGTGGAGAAAGAACTATGCCAAAATTAACTATTGTCAAGGAAGCGGAAAAGACTCACTTGGAAAGTATTCGCCGCAGTTTAGAACGAAGACTACAAGTTGCTGAAGCTAGTGGGAATCAAAGTTTAGTCTTTCTTCTCCAACAAGAGTTTAAAGCAGTAACCAGTTAACAGTTATCATCAACACACTCAAACTACTAGGGCACTTTTGCCCTATTTTTTTATATATATGATATAATATCTAGTTTAGGTTAATATATAACAAATATGTTAAAAGCATACCGGCAACATATTACAGAAAGAGCCGCATTAGGCATTCCCCCTTTACCTTTAGACGCCCAACAGACGTCGGAGTTGTGCCAACTGTTACAAAATCCCCCAGCAGGAGAAGAGAGAGCGCTCTTGACCATGATAAGGGATCGGGTGCCTCCTGGGGTAGATGATGCAGCCTATGTTAAAGCTGGGTTTCTCACAGCGATCGCCAAAAGAGAAATCACCAGTCCCCTCATCAACCCGCAAGAAGCGGTAAAATTGCTGTGTACTATGGTGGGAGGGTACAATGTGGGTTCCCTGGTGAACCTGCTTCAGTCAGAAGATAAAGCCTTAGCTACAGAAGCAGCTGAGGGGTTGAGCAAAACCCTGTTGGTTTACGACGCTTTTCACGATGTCTTAGAATTATCCCCTACCAATCCCTACGCTCAACAAGTAATTAATTCCTGGGCTGAGGGAGAATGGTTTACCAGTCGCCCTAAACTCCCCCCAAGTATCACTGTGACGGTATTTAAAGTACCGGGTGAAACCAACACGGATGATTTATCTCCTGCTCCCCATGCTACTACCCGACCCGACATTCCTCTCCACGCTTTGGCCATGTTGGCAAATCGGGATCCTTCGGCTTTAAACACTATCGCCCAATTAAAAACTAAAGGCTATCCCGTAGCCTATGTGGGGGACGTGGTGGGAACTGGTTCCTCCCGGAAATCTGCTCTTAACTCTGTACTGTGGCACTTAGGTTCTGACATACCTTTCGTCCCCAACAAAAGGTCATCCGGCTATATCTTAGGAGGAGCCATCGCCCCCATTTTCTTCAACACTGCCCAAGACTCTGGTGCTCTACCTATAGAGTGCGATGTGACGAAAATGGAAACAGGGATGGTTATTACTATCCATCCCTATAAAGGAAAAATCACCAATCAAAGAGGAGAAGTTATCTCCACTTTCCATCTTAAACCAAATACTCTCCTAGATGAGGTGAGAGCTGGGGGAAGGATTCCTCTTTTAATCGGGCGGAGCCTCACTGACAAAACCAGGGAAGCATTGAACTTAGAACCCAGTACTATCTTCACTCGTCCCGAAGTACCCAGAGACACGGGGAAAGGTTTCACTCTGGCTCAGAAAATGGTGGGGAAAGCTTGTGGTTTACCAGGAGTTCGCCCAGGTACCCCTTGTCAACCCCGAATGACATCTGTAGGCAGTCAGGATACCACTGGGCCTATGACGAGAGATGAACTGAAAGAACTGGCTTGTTTGGGTTTCAGCGCTGACTTGGTTTTGCAAACCTTCTGTCACACTGCTGCTTACCCCAAACCAGTGGATATCAAAACCCAGAAGGAAATGCCAGATTTCTTTGCTGAGCGAGGGGGTGTGGTTTTGCGCCCTGGGGATGGTATTATCCACTCCTGGCTCAATCGGATGTTATTGCCAGATACAGTGGGAACCGGGGGCGACTCCCACACTCGCTTCCCTCTGGGCATTTCCTTTCCCGCTGGTTCCGGTTTAGTGGCTTTTGCTGCTGCTTTAGGAGCAATGCCTTTAGATATGCCAGAATCGGTGTTGGTGCAGTTTACGGGGAAATTACAACCAGGGGTGACTTTGCGGGATATTGTGAATGCCATACCCTATGTGGCGATCCAACAGGGTAAGCTAACCATAGGGAAGGAAAATAAGCGGAATGTCTTCTCCGGGAAGATTATGGAAATGGAGGGGTTACCAGATTTAAAAGTAGAACAGGCATTTGAACTCACCGACGCTACTGCGGAAAGGTCTTGTTCTGGTTGTACCATTAAACTGAGCGAAGCAGAATATGCAGATGTAGTTCAGGTGAATTTGGATGCAATACAAGAACCCATAGTGGCAGCCCCCAATGACCCGGATAATGTGCAATTGATGTCTGCATGTTCCGGGGATAAGATAGATGAAGTGTTCATTGGTTCTTGCATGACCAATATTGGTCACTATCGCGCCGCTGCTAAGGTGTTAGAAGGAGCGAGACCCACAAAGGTGCGATTCTGGATTTGTCCCCCCACTCGTATGGATGAAAAGCAATTGCGAGAAGAAGGAATATATGGTATCTTTGCATCTGCTGGGGCGCGGACGGAAATGCCCGGTTGTTCCCTGTGCATGGGTAACCAGGCCCGAGTTGAAGATGGCGCCACGGTGTTCTCCACTTCCACCCGCAACTTCAATAACCGTATGGGTAAAGGTGCGAGAGTCTATCTTGGTTCAGCGGAATTAGCAGCAGTTTGTGCTTTGTTAGGACGTATTCCTACCGTTGAGAAATATATGTCTATTGTAGAGGAAAAAATTAATCCTTTTGCAGGAGATTTGTATCGCTATCTCAATTTTGACCAACTTGAAGGATTTGAGGATGAAGGAAGGGTTATTTCCGGGGAACAAATAGGGAAAATGGAGGCCGATTTGGCTATGGTATAGATGATAAGATGGGTGCTTTGCGCTTATTTAATAATGTCTCGCGCAAAGGCGCAAAGGCGCAAAGAGGGAAGGGTAACCCACCGATAGGGTTATTATTTTGGTGGTTAGGTTGCTACTTTTGCTGATTTTAGGTAGACTACTTATGGGAAACTATAAGGGAAGTAATTAACCATGGCGGAAAAAGTTTACGTCGTCTGGAATAATAAGGGAGGCGTTGGCAAAAGTACCATCGTCTTTAATCTCGCAGCTCGTTATGCTGAACGTTATCCCGAGCGCCAAATACTTGTTTTAGATCTTTGTCCTCAAACTAACAGTACTATGATGTTACTTGGAGGAGGGACTGGCATGAGAGGATGAGCTACTAAAACTACAAAAACCACAGACTCCAACTACTATTGCTGGTTATATTACTAATGAAATAGTGGGATTCTCAGGAGGAAACAAATCAGAACAAAAGTTTCTGCTCCAGATTCATCAATACAACGAATCTATGCCAGAGAACATTTGGTTAGTACCGGGAGATGGAAATTTAGAATTGGTAGCTCCAGCAATTCGCTATTATGCTGATGCTCAGATGCCGGAAAAAGCATGGCTGAATACACAAAAGTGGATTAAATCCCTAATCGAAAAATACGCTGGTTCTGCTGAATGGACAGTATTTATTGATACCAATCCTAGCTTTGCTATTTATACCGAACTGGCTATAGTGGCAGGAACCCATCTTATTGTGCCATTCAAAGCAGATGATTCTTCCCGTGTAGCAACGAAGGCATTGTTTGATTTAATTCATAGACCTGACAAACCCCATCCTGTTTATAGCCAATACACCTTTGCCCAGCGTGCAAAGGAAGCTGATCTGCAACTGCCATCTTGTCATTTGTTTATTGGCAATCAGTTCAAACAGCATGAAGGAACAGCCAAAGCATTTGCTAGTATGTCTAATGCAGTACACAAAAGTTTATATGAGGGATATTGTAAAGAACCAAATAGGTATACCAATCATGGAAAGATTAACAATCAAGAAGAATTTGAGAAAATGTTTACTTATGAACTAAGAGATTTTAACTCAGCGGGAGTGGTTGCTGCACACCGAGGCACTTTACTCAGTAGTCTGAAGCAGATTACCTACGAAGTTCATGGAGACAAAGTGCCATTGGTTAAAAAAAGAATTGAGGAGTGCAGCAAGTCAATAGATGAAATCATTTATAAATTGTAGGTTGGGTTTCCTTCCTCAACCCAACGGCGACAAATCATGTGAGGGTAACGCTGGCGCTCTACTCAACCTACCCTAACTATTTTCCTCCATTTTTGGATCGATGCGGTTTGTTACAAATCTTAACCAAAAACGGAGTAAAGCCTGCTACACTAGACTCCAGATTTTAAAAAGCAAACCTATGGTAACTGCGGTAAAGAAAAAACAATTTGAAGAAATACGTCCGGGGGTTAAAGTCCCTGCTAAGGATACTATCCTCACCCCTCGCTTCTATACTACCGACTTTGAAGCTATGGCGAAGATGGATATCTCCCTCAATGAGGAGGAGTTACGGGCGATTTTAGAAGAGTTCCGCAGGGATTACAACCGTCATCACTTCGTCCGAGATGAGGAATTTAAGCAGTCTTTCGACGAAATAGACGGGGACACTCGTCGCTTGTTCGTGGAATTTTTAGAACGCTCCTGTACTGCGGAATTTTCCGGTTTCCTCCTTTACAAAGAACTGGGAAGACGTCTCAAGGATAAAAGTCCAGTGCTGGCTGAGTGCTTTAACCTCATGTCTCGGGATGAAGCACGTCACTCCGGTTTCCTGAATAAGGCCATGTCTGATTTTAACATCTGCCTGGATTTGGGTTTCCTGACGAAGAGTAAAAAATACACCTATTTTGCCCCCAAGTTTATCTTCTACGCTACCTATCTGTCGGAGAAAATCGGCTACTGGCGCTATATTACCATCTACCGTCACTTAGAACAACACCCAGAGGATAGAATTTATCCCATTTTCCGCTTCTTTGAATGCTGGTGTCAGGATGAAAACCGTCATGGGGATTTCTTCGATGCTATTATGAGAACCCAGCCGAACATTTTGAATGACTGGAGGGCGCGACTTTGGTCTCGTTTCTTCTTGCTCTCAGTGTTTGCTACTATGTATCTGAACGATATCCAACGTTCTGACTTCTATAAAGCTATTGGTTTAGACGCCAGGGAATACGATAAGTACGTCATTGATAGGACTAATGATACAGCAGGCAGGGTATTCCCGGTAGTTTTGGATGTGGAAAACCCAGAATTCTACCAGCGTCTGGAGACTTGCGTCACCAACAACGAAAAGTTGCGGGGTATCGTCAATTCCCAGACACCGAAATTCCTGCAATTCTTCCAGAAACTGCCCTTATACTGCTCCAATGCTTGGCAGTTTATCAAATTGTATCTCATGAAACCTATTCGGGTAGATCACCTAGAAGGTGTGGTACACTAAGATTGTATCTTTCATTCTTTCACCTCAAATTGCGGCGGTTCTCTTGTAGAACCGCTTTTTTCTTAAATTAGGCAGGTAAGCTTTGAGTTGTCAATGGTATCGATTATTCCTAGCAGCACTGGTAGGTATGAGTTTAACTGGTTCTCTACCATCTTCCGTAGCAGCAGAGGAAAACACCAGAACGGCGGAAGACCTAGACTTAAGTCCAGAAATTCTCGAAAGCAGTCCGGTGTTACAGCGTTGGTTAGAGGAGATACCGGACGTTTGGAAAAGTATTCATCACGATCCTAGTTTTACCACTCGTTGGCGTGTTGGTTACTCTCAATTTCCTGCCAACGACGGTGCCGAAGGGTTTAATATCGGGGTAGAAGATATCTTTATCGGTGGTACTGGTTTGACAGTTAGTGCTGATTATCAAGCTTCTTTTAACGGGGAAAGGCAAACACTAGGGGCAGATTTGCGTTACTATGTCTTACCCTTGGGCAATTACTTCAATGTAGCTCCTGTATTAGGTTATCGCTCCCTAGAAACTGGGGACTTTAATACCAGTGGGATAAATACAGGTTTACGGTTAATGGTAGCTTTATCCCGCACAGGAGCTTCCGATATTTCCTTAACCCAGACTTTTGTCTCTCTTGGAGGTGAGGAAGAGGTGGGAATAACTACTCTTTCTGTTGGTTTTGCTCTTACCCCTAATTTACGATTATCTACAGATATTCAAAAGCAAAATTCCATCGCTGCTAAAGATAGTCGGGTAGGAATTAGTTTAGAATGGATGCCTTAACCTTTGCGTCTTTGCGCCTTGTGGCGCGAGAATAAATGAGTTTCACCCAGAGGCACAGAGGCGCGGAGAGGTTTATAATAATAAAGAACGAAGGAAATTATTCATGACAACAACCCAATGGCAGTACCTGGAAAAGCGCCCTGATTCGCGAAAACAGCAACTTTATATCAAAGGAAGAAGGCTGAAAGCTTTTTCTGTCTGGTGTGATATGATTGTGGAACAAATGACACCTGAAGAAGTAGCTGAAAGCAAAGATATTCCTTTGGGAGCTGTTTACGAAGCTATTGAATACTGTCAGAGCAATCAAGATCTGCTGCAACGGGAAGCAGAAACAGAACGCCGTCACCTAGAAGAGCGAGGATATTCCCTTGAGTCAAAAAATCCTTATTGATGAAGATTACCAAGATAAGCGCTTGGTTAAATTTCTCAAAAACGCTGGTCACAACATTATTACTGTAAACGATGTTGGACTGTCAGGCTCGGATGACGCTATAGTTCTAGACTATGCTAGACGTCAGGGATATTTAGTCCTGACTCGCAACTGTAAAGACTTTGAAGAATTACATCAAGCTAATGCTAATCATCCAGGAATTTTGGGAGTGTATCAAGATAATGACCCTTTAAAGAATATGAGCTTCCAGAATGTTGTCAGAGCGATTGCTAACTTGGAAGCAGCAGGAGTACCCTTAACCAATCAGTTCATCTCCCTCAATCAGTGGAACTATTGATATTGATGAAACGATATTTACGAGTATTAATTTTATTTTGGAGTACAGCGATCGCCGCTGAATTAGAATATCGCCTCAATTTTATTGTAGCTACTTTCACGAGCAGTGTCAATCTGGCAGGGAGTATTTTCAGTCTCTTTCTCTTTTACCGTACAGGATATACTTTTTCCGGGTGGAATTGGCAAGAAGCAACCATTGTCTTGGGAATATTTACCCTCCTCCAAGGCTTTTCTGCTACCTTTCTCATTCCCAATCTTAACCGTATTGTGCGTCAGGTAGAGGAAGGTACCCTAGACTTCGTGATTCTCAAACCTATTAACAGTCAATTTTGGCTTTCTACCCGCAGTATTTCCCTTTGGGGATTGCCAGATTTGCTCTTTGGGGCTATATTAATATTATATGCTGGTAAAGGACTGGGTTTAGGAATTGAAGACTATTTAGCTAGTGCAGTACCCATTGTATTTGGTTTTATCATTCTCTATAGTATTTGGTTTATCCTGGGAGCAACTAGTATTTGGTTCGTAAAAATTTACAATGTTACGGAAGTTTTGCGAGGTTTCCTTCAAGGAGGACGTTTTCCCATGGTAGCTTATCCTCCTGTTTATCGTTTCTTCTTTACTTTCATTATTCCCGTAGCCTTCCTAACCACTATCCCTGCTGAAGCAATGTTGGGTCGCAGTCAAGTTCCTTGGGTGATAGGTAGTGGTATCCTAGCCATAGGTTTGCTGGCGTTTTCCTCCTCTTTTTGGCGCTTTGCCTTGCGGTTTTATACCAGTGCTTCCAGTTAACTATCCTTTGCGCCTTTGCGCCTTTGCGCGAGACACTACTAAGCACTCAAAGCCCACAAAACCAAGGGCAAAGTCAAAAAGGACAATAGAGTGGATACCACCACTACCCTCACGGTACGAGGGGCATCCCCACCAAACTCCTGAGCGATGAGAAAGGTAACAATAGCAGCGGGCATAGCACTCTGTAAAACTAACACTTGCAGGTCTAAAGTGCCCAAACCGAGAGCCTTCCCTACCACATAGGCGATTATTGCTCCCCCCAGGAGACGCAGCACACTGGCACCCCCTTCATAAAGACTAAATTTTAAGGGACTGAGAGCAATTTGGATTCCCAGAATTAAGATGGCCACGGGTGTAGCTGCTGCGGCTAGAATCTCCAAACCAGCATCTAATTTCAAAGGTAGGGAGGTACCAAACAAACGCAAGGCAAAACCTACTGGTATAGCCCACACTAGGGGCAGTTTCAGAGTCAAACTCAGCCCAGGGCGCCAACCTCCCCCTTTCAGGAAAGCAGGGGTGATGGAAAATAATAGGATATTGGAGGTTAGGAGGTAAATTATTGCCCTATCTAATCCTGGTTCTCCCAAGGCAAATAATACCACGGCAAGCCCCATATTCCCAGCGTTGGGCATCACACTAGTGAGCACCAGGCTTTTTGCACTGTCTTACCCAGCCCACGCCCCAATACCATGGCTGTGAGAAACATGAGACCATAGGTGAGAACGCAGCCAACTATAAGCCCCAGACAATCATCTAAAGTCAGGGTATTACGATACATCTTATAGGCGATGAGGGCGGGAAACAAGACGTAGATAGAAAGACGGGAGAGAGTGGGTAAGTCCAAGGAGAGGGTTTTGCCCACTAGGAAACCGATAGCGACGATAACCGCTACGGGGAGAACAACAGAGAAAATGGCAATCATGTTATACTAAACGCCAGATGAACAAGGATGAACCCCCATAAATGCATAAAATACCTGTTACCGTTATTACTGGCTTTCTCGGTGCTGGGAAAACCACCCTAGTGCGTCATTTACTGCAAAATAACCGTGGACGACGTATCGCTGTTATGGTAAATGAATTTGGCGAATTGGGCATTGATGGAGAATTGCTTCGTTCTTGTCAAATTTGCGACGAGGAGGAAAACCCGGAAAATAATATTGTCGAATTGACCAATGGCTGTCTTTGCTGTACGGTTCAAGAAGAATTTTACCCCACTATGGAGCAACTTCTGCAACGACGAGAGCAGATTGATTGCCTGTTGATAGAAACCTCTGGATTGGCACTGCCCAAACCCCTAGTTCAAGCCTTCCGTTGGCCCGCTATTCGCAATGGTGCTACGGTAGATGGAGTAGTGACGGTGGTAGATGGAAAAGCCTTAGCTGAAGGTACTCTAGTGGGGGATTTAGAGGCATTGGAAGCTCAACGACGAGGTGACCCCAATTTGGAACACGAAACCCCCATAGAGGAATTGTTTGAAGACCAATTGGGTTGTGCAGATTTGGTTTTGCTCACCAAGGTAGATTTGTTGGAAGACGAAGAGCTGACTAAAGTAAAAACATGGCTACAAAGAGAATTGCGAGCAGGGGTGAAAGTGGTTCCTTGCTATAACGGGGAAATTAACTCAGATATTTTGCTAGGTTTTAATGCAGCAGTGGAAGATAATTTAGCTAACCGTCCCAGTCATCATGATACCGAAGAAGAACATGAACACGACGATGATATTAACTCTGTACAATTGATTTTAAACCAAAACTTCCAGCCGGAAGCACTGAAAAATAAGCTGGAAAAGCTAGTACAACAAGAAGAGATTTATCGCATTAAAGGCTTTGTGAACGTCCCCAACAAACCTATGCGGTTGGTTTTGCAAGGAGTGGGGGATCGCTTTGATTCTTTTTACGATCGCCTCTGGCATACTCACGAACCCCGTCAAACTCGCTTAGTGTTTATCGGACGTAACCTAGAACAAAATCGGGTCCAACAAGCACTATTATAGCACCTACCACGAACTTCCTCTCTTATCTTTCTCTGCGTCCTCTGCGCCTCTGCGGTTTATATTATAATAGTAAAATAGGTAATTTTCGGTTATGAGTAACACCCAAACCCGCAAAGCAGACCACTTGCGGATTTGTCTGGAGGAGGACGTTCAATTTCGCGCCAATACCAATGGTTTGGAACGGTATCGCTTTACTCACTCCTGTTTACCAGAACTGAACTCCCAAGAAATAGACTTAACAACTACCTTTTTAGGCAAAAAGTTAAGGTCACCCTTATTAATTTCTTCCATGACAGGAGGTACAGACACCGCCAAGAGGATTAACTATCGCCTTGCTGAAGCCGCCCAAACTTACGGTTTAGCTATGGGGGTGGGTTCCCAGCGGGTGGCGGTGGAAAAGCCGGAGGTAGCCCATACTTTTGCTGTCCGTTCTGTTGCCCCTCACATACTATTGTTAGCAAACCTAGGGGCAGTGCAACTAAATTATGAATACAATGTAGACCATTGCTTGCGGGTGATTGACATCTTGGAAGCTGATGCTTTAATTCTCCATCTCAATGCCTTACAGGAGTTTATCCAACCCAACGGAGACACTAACTTCAAGGGATTACTTGACAAAATCGAAAAGTTGTGCCATAAGATAGATATACCCATAATTGCCAAAGAAGTGGGCAACGGTATCTCCGGGAAAATGGCGCAACAGTTAGTCAGGGCTGGAGTGAGAGCCATCGACGTAGCGGGGGCTGGGGGTACTTCTTGGGCAAAAGTAGAAAGCAAAAGGGCAACTCACTCTTTACAGCGACGTTTGGGAGAAACTTTTGCCGATTGGGGTATCCCCACAGCAGAGTGTATCCTAGAAATTAGGTCTCTTGAACCTAGCATACCCCTAATTGCTTCAGGAGGCTTGAAGAATGGTTTAGATGTAGCCAAGGCGATCGCCCTAGGAGCAAACCTAGCAGGTTTAGCTCGTCCTTTCCTGGCAGCAGCAGCAGAATCCGCCGAATCCCTGGATGAGTTGGTACAATTGCTCATCGCCGAACTGACAGGGGTTCTCTTTTGCACTGGGAATCAGAATTTAACAGCATTGCAAAATTCCCAATCTCTACACAAGATACAATAAAAAAACCTCTTTGCGCCTTAGCGCCTTTGCGCGAGACATTATGAACCAATTTTTCAAACAAACAGCAGCAAGTATCCTGGGCACTCTCACTGCACTGATTCTCTTTTTTACCCTGGGAACAGGGGTATTGGCGTTCTTAATAGGTACCATAGCAGTGCGGGATAATACGCCCCAGGTAAAAGCTAAATCAGTGCTAGTATTGGATTTGTCCGTTCCTATCCGGGATACCTCACCTCCTGCTGATTTCAACAGTCTTCTCTCCAACTCTAACCAGGAAATCATTCCTTTGCGCCAAGCAATCCAAGCTATCGACAAAGCAGCTCAAGATAATCGTATTGTCGGTATATTCTTAGATGGCAGGTTTGGTGGGGGTGCTACAGGCTATGGTAACCTGAAGGAAATACGCACAGCCCTCCAAAGGTTTAAAGATAAAGGGAAGAAAATTATCGCCTACGATGTGGATACCAGCGAAAGGGAATACTATTTGACTTCCCTGGCAGATACTATCATCCTCAATCCCCTAGGAACCTTGGAAATGAACGGGTTGAGTTCGGAACAACTCTTCTTCACGGGAGCTTTAGAAAAATACGGTGTCGGAGTGCAAGTAGTGCGGGTAGGGAGTTATAAATCTGCGGTGGAACCTTTTACCAACAAGAGTTTCAGTGGGGAAAATCGGGAGCAAACGGAAGCTTTATTAACAGATTTGTGGGAAGATTTTCTCTCTACTGTAGCCCCCAGTAGGGAGTTAACTGCTCGTGAGTTGCAGGATTGGACAGATACTCAGGGATTTTTGACGCCGCGCGAAGCTAAAAATGCTGGTTTCATAGACAGAGTGGCTCACTTTGATGAGGTTATTGCGGATTTGCAAGCATTAACTGGGGTAAACTCAGAGGATGAGTCTTTCCGAAAAATTAGTCTCAAAAAATACTCTCAAGTAGCAGAGCGAGATAATAAATCCTCCCGCAATACTATCGCTATCGTCTATGGGGAAGGTACTATTGTCAATGGGGAAGGAAACTTAGAGGCAATAGGGGGCGATCGCTTGGCTCGCTCTTTGCGTAAACTGCGTCAAGATGACTCGGTAAAAGCAGTTATTCTGCGGGTAAATAGTCCTGGTGGTAGTGCTACAGCTTCTGATATTATTCTCAGGGAAGTAGAATTGACGAGGGAATCTAAGCCTGTTATCGTTTCTATGGGGAATGTAGCCGCTTCTGGAGGCTATTGGATTGCTACGGGAGCAGATTATATTTTTGCCCAGGAAAATACTATTACCGGATCCATTGGCGTTTTTGGTCTTTTCTTCGATATCGAGCAACTGGGCAATAATAATGGTTTAACTTGGGACGTGGTTAAGACGGGGCGTTTTGCGGATATTAACACTGTTTCTCGTCCTAAAACGAAAAAGGAATTGGACATTTATCAGGGGTTTGTGGATGAATTTTACGACCTGTTTTTAGATAAAGTAGTCTCTTCCCGGAAGTTACCCCTCTCGGAGGTAGCCAACATTGCTCAGGGAAGAATTTGGTCCGGGAGAGACGCTAAAGAGATAGGTTTGGTAGATGAAATTGGGGGCTTAGAGGAGGCGATCGCCTATACTGCTGCCCAAGCAGAATTAGGGGAAGATTGGCAAATTGAAGAGTATCCCAAACAACAGAGTTTACAGGAAGAAATTCTTGAGAAATTGTTGAGTGTCCAGCAAGGGAAAAAAGCGGAAAAACTTGACCCCCTCACAGCTAAATTGCTAGAATTGAAGGAAGATTTAACCATGTTACAAACCTTGAACGATCCTCGGGGTATTTACACTCGCTTACCTTTTACTTTACATATAAAATAACTCATGATTGAATGAACCACAGAGGCACAGAGGACACAGAGAGAGGCTGAAGTGTCTTTTGCCTAGGCAACTTTGTTATTTGAGTTTATTTAAGTCTTTCAACCAAGCTTCTAATGTTTTCATTTCCTTGCTGCCAACAATATTCGCCTTCAACAAAGAGTTATAGGCATTATATAGATTTGTCTCAATGCTATCAGATTTGTTCAGAGAATTTGTGACTAAATCTATTACTTGTTCACAGTGTTGATACATTGGAATCTCGGATATAAAGTCTTTCATGTAATCATGTGGGTTTCTTTTTTGCACAACTGTCGCGTTGGTGAATCCAAGTTGATAATCCTATAGCCACATTATTGGTTGAGCTATCAATCCACGTAAAATATCTGTAAACCGAAATGTTACGTAAGTTGGCAAATACATCAATGCAAATAAATCTTTTCTAATCAGAGTATTTTGAGTATTAAAAGGGCTAACAGTACCTTTACCTAAAACAACCGGTTCCCGTTCATCAAAATAGCAAAGTTTGCTCCTAGTCAAACGATATATAGCGTCTACATCTGGATCTTCATCTGCCAATCCTTGCCAAATTCCAACCTGACAATCTTTTAGTGATAAATATTTTTCCAATTCAAAGTGTGTTTTTATAAGGTTTAAAGGCAATCCACGGGGCCAAATATTTTGCTTTGTGTAAAGTTGATAAATATTTACAAAACCTAGGTCCCCTATAATACAATCATATTGATAATCAAATTGCGGAAATTCCCAATTTTGTTTAGGAATATTATCATCATCCGTATCTACAATATAATCTGCCCCGTTTTGAATAGATTTCAAATATCCCAACATTTTTCGACAATAATGGTTATAAGGCAATACTTTTGACAATTCAAAGTCCATATTTTCCTGTTCAATAACAGACATATAATCAACATTGTCCAAACACCAATCTGTTGGCGTTTTTTTATCCCCAACAACAATTAATTGGTAGTCATTCATTTGAGAAAAAGAAATAACTGCTTCTGTGGGATAATTAATTG
>JACONB010000077.1 GCA_014323965.1 Prochloron sp. SP5CPC1
TTTGGGTATTAACCTGCAATTTGTCGAACCAGATACTATTTTACAAGATGGAGACGAGGTTGTTCTTATTCCTCCTGTTAGTGGGGGCTGATTATGTTTCACGCAGAGGCGCAAAGGCGCAGAGGGCTGGTTAAATCTAAAAAATCTCTAGATGAAGTTAATTGATGGCGAAATCTGTATACTGGCGCATAGAGGGTGGATCGAACCCGAGGACGATATCTTGGTGTGGCACTCCCAATTCTACTAATTCGTTGGCAATACCTACTTCCGTGCCATCCTGCTGAACCCAAATTTTACCACCGATGATGTCCACGTGTAAAACCACCCCATAGAGGCGTTTTTCATCCACCCAACCTACATAGACCAATTGATAGCGATCCTGTTCCTTATCGAAGATAGTTTCAGCTTGGAGCCGTTTGTCCCAGACTAATTTTGCTCGTTTTTGGAGCAGTTGTTGGATATAATTTCGATAGGTTTCTACGGTAGCCATCGTTCAATCTCTTCCTCTTGTATCTGGAAAATTATTAGATAAATTTTGTTCTCACTAATGAGTTTTTGAATAAAAGGAGTGAGCAAGAACTTTTCATAAATGTCTGTGGAAACTGCTAAATATAGGTTTCGCTCTTTTTCTTGTTTTTCTAAGGCAGTGCGATAGGTGATAAATTGTCCCAAAGCGCTATAAAATTGGGATATTTTTGATGGACCAAGAAAACTTTTGATTTCCACAGCAATTTTGCGCCCTTCCCTTTCTGCTGCAATTACTGTCTCTGCACCCAAATCTATGGCTAAGTTAAAGCTACCTGCTTGCAGAGGATAAGGATCGTGAGTAATCAACCACCTATCCTTTTCTAAAGCAATTTTGACAGTTTGGTGAAAGGTATCTCTAGCAGACATGATATTATTATAACCCAGTATCAACCCTTTTCAAAGATGTTTTTCGGAAAGTCATGGAGGAGAAGAGATTTGGAGCTGACACCTTCAGAGGTATGAAACTCAATATTTCCCTCATTATCACACAACCACACCTCCTGAGCACCTTGAGCGAGATAAAGAGAGATTTTTTCCTTCATTTCTCCTTGAGAATTGGATGGAGATAATATCTCGATCCAAATTTCTGGAGATGCTGGTAAAGGGGTTATTTCTCCATATTGATTAAAGAAATCTGGAGAACACCATGCTACATCAGCTACTTTGACACCTTTGCTCGTATTGATGGAGCACTCCAAGTATAATTCTCCCGGATATTGACCCAGAAGTGAGTAAATTATACCTTGGAGACGTCCATGACGATTGGAAGCGGGACTCATTTCTATTTTTCCATGCTCATTTAGTTCAATCTTGAATGGTAAATCTTGCAAAGATGGATGCTCAATAACTTCTTGCCATTTCATAATTTATAACCACAGATGCACGCAGATGAACACAGATAAGATAGGGGTTAAAGAGAGAAACCAGCGATCCACCCCCGTTGGACAAAGAGAGGTAAGAGAGAAGGGACATCAATAGGAGGAGACTGATTCGTGAAACGTCCGCAGATATTCCCAAAACTCTCTTGTGCTGCAAAAGCTTGCAATAACTCCCATTCTTCATCATTAGGTAATTCTAGTCGCATATCATAACCTTTGCGCCAGAGAAAAATTTTCACCCCTCCTTCTGACAAACTCACTTCCTCGGATCCTTCATAATCTGGTTGATTCACTTCCCAAATCCGATGAATAGGATAAGGAGATGTGAAAAACACACTATTTTTGGGCAAAGAAAAAATCAAGTCATTCCATTTTTCCTGGTTAACTGCACCCAATGCTTGAATATCTAAATACTTGTTATCTTCCCCTTTAAAAACTTGCTCCCAATACCATTCTAAACGAGCTACGTCTGGTAAATAAGGTAACTGGGCTGCTGGGGGAAAATGAGCGAGGAAATCGGCAAACTCTGCCCCATAGTCTCCTATATCAGGAGATAGGGAGGGAAAGCGGTGGATATAACTAACCGCAGTAGCGTTAAAAAACTCCTCCCCCACCAAACGACAACAAACGGGATAAATAGAGATTAAACCTTTAGTCAAACCCCCAATAACACTACCACGATAAACCTCTAAACCTGCTTCCGGGGTCAAACTCTTCGCCCCGGCTATTTTCTGACTCAAAGCCTCTATACTATCAGCATCTTTAGTTATCATAGCCTGATAAAATAGCTGCTGCAACCCTTTCAACTCCATCTTCCTTCCTCCCCTTTGCGCCCTTCCCCAAGGCAAACCTCTTCCATATACGCCCCCGCCTTATTCGCTTCAGCCATCATTATTTCAAAAGGAGGAATAT
Organism: Prochloron sp. SP5CPC1; assembly: GCA_014323965.1. GTDB lineage: Bacteria > Cyanobacteriota > Cyanobacteriia > Cyanobacteriales > Prochloraceae > Prochloron. The sequence continues at coordinate 2,319 of JACONB010000077.1, forward strand.
CCGTATCCCATTCAATTAAAGTCGGTACTGGACCAAAACGTTTTAATGCTTCTTGATACAATTGCCACACAGGGGCATGGACTGGATAACCGTGGGTATCCAACAGATAATCCTCCTTCTCTTCATAACCCGCTAAATGAATTTCTTTCACCCTACTAGGCTCCAGAGCATCCAAATATTCTAAGGAGTCATAGCCATGATTTACTGCTCCCACATGGAGATTATTTACATCCAGGAGTAGATAACAATCCGCCTTTTTTGTCAAGGCGCTAATAAACTCCCATTCTGTCATAGTAGAGTGGGTGAAAAGGAGATAAGCAGAAGGGTTTTCAATCAGAATTCTTTGTCCAAGAAATTCTTGTGCTTGGGTAATGCGTTCTGTGAGAGTAGTGAGGGCTTCTTCAGTATAGGGTAGAGGGAGGAGGTCATGGAGATAGTGACCACCAATAGAAATCCACGCCAGGTGGTCAGAAATAGTGGCAGGTTCAATTCTAGCTGCCAAATCCTTCAAGCGAGTTAAATAATCCAGATTGAGTGGATCTGTGGAACCCAAAGACATGCCCACCCCGTGGAGAGTAACAGGATAGTTTTGCCGCACTTTTTCTAAATAGTCTAGGGGTTGTCCTCCGGAGCAGAAATAGTTATCAGACAAAACCTCAAACCAGGGTATTGCTGGTTTATAGATAAGAATATGTTGATAGTGAGGGGAGCGCAAACCAATACCTGCTCCCCGAATTTTATCTGTCATTATGGCTTGATTAAATCACCCGGCCATTGACAATCTTTTTGCAAGTGCCTTTGGGGAGTTCAATCCACTCATTGGGATCCCCATCTACCTTAGCATAGCCACCGCAATCGTGTCCGTTGGCACCACAATCGTTCTGTCCTGCTTTGACGATACCAGCGCATTTTTCCTTTCCTTTTCCTATGGCAGAAACTGGTTCATCGAACATAGAACCTACACCTAGGGCTAAAACTCCGGTGAGTGCTGCGGTTACTGCTACTGTTTTCTTGATGTCAGTCATTTGCAATCCAATTCTGAATGTTCTCGATTTGACTCTTCCCTTATCTAGACGTCTGATGTTCCAATGGGGTTCCAAGAAATGGAGATTTAATTGAAAAATTTGTCCAGGTGGTGGAAAAAGGATATATTAATAATGAGGGGGAGCCAACTAATACTCGCCCCTAAATTTAGCCATCATGGGCTGGCTCTTATTTAAGAATGCCGCCGACAATCTTGTTGCAAGTCCCTTGGGGAAGTTTAATCCACTCATTTGGATGGGCACTAACGGTAGAATGGCCTCCGCAATTATGTCCATTGGCACCACAATCGTTCTGTCCTGCCTTGACAATGCCATAGCATTTTTCCGTTTCCCCTTGAGCAGTAACTGCTTTATTGGACATGGTGCCCACACCGATGGCTAAAACCCCGGTGAGTGCTGCGGTTACTGCTACTGTTTTCTTGATGTCAGTCATTTGCAATCCAATCCTGAATGTTCTAGATTTAACTATTTTTAGTAGAGACGTCTTATTTGACAGTGGGGTTCCACTAAGCTGAGATTTTCCTGAGTACCCCCCACAGCTTTGGGCCACAGAGAATTTGAGCTTATAATATTCTCAACTGGGAACCTTTATCTGGGACTTGACGTCAAGGGTTTTGTACATTGTAAACTGGAAGGAGTTTGTAAACTGGAAGGAGTTTGAGATGAAGTCAAAAGCTATCAATGGCATCGCCTTAGGGCTTTTAGCCACCTTGACTGTGGCGGCACCTGCTACTAGCAAACCTGGGTACCATTACGATTCTACTCCCTCAACCCTAATTAGTCGAAAGGTTGTAGCATCTGGCAATTTTGTCAGGGTAGACCATCGAACCGTAGGAAGAGCGACCATTATAAATGAGGATGGTAATTTTTATTTAGAGTTGGATGAAGGATTTCAAACCGATATGGGACCAGATTTATTGGTACTGTTACATCAAGATGATGTGCCCCGCAGTTACAGTGCCGGGAAATATGTTAACTTAGGAAGATTGAAGAAGGTTCGTGGTGAGCAACGCTATGCTATTTCCGGCATGGTTGACTTGGAAGAGGTTAGCTCTGTGGTCATCTGGTGTCGGCGATTTAATGTCACTTTTGGTTATGCTAATTTTAACAATTAGAGAGGTATAGATTCCCAGGCTAGAGACAGCATATCAATAGTTTTCTTCCCTTTGCGGGGGATAAATGCCCAGCCTACAAAACTACTCAAGGGCGATTGGGACATGATTGAGGAGGTATAGAGGGACAAAAAAAATAGGGGGTTGACACACAGACTCAGGATAGTTTATAATGGATTTTAGTTGGGCAAAAAGCGATCGCCAGCCCCAGCTACACTTACCAGTTCCTCACGATATAATGTTCTTAGTCTACATTTTAGGGGTGTGAGGAAAGAAAAACTTGCTCTCCGGTGCGGGTGCAGGGCTTGGCTATGGTTGGTTCTTTATTCAACGACGCCTCGCTCCCTTGGTAGGATCTAGTTTAAGTAAAACTCTCGATCGCCCGATTCATCTCGGGGAGGTGTCCCATTTTACCTTAAAAGGGTTGCGCTTTGGTCGGACGGAAGTACCTCCCACTCCCACAGATCCCGATCGCGTCACTCTAGAAGCAGTAGAGGTAGGGTTCAACCCTCTATTACTCTTACAAAGAACCCTGAAGCTGGATTTGATTCTGATTAAACCGAATGTTTATATTGAACAAAATGAAAATAAGGACTGGACTGACACTACATTAGCACCGTCGGAGGAGGGGGCAATTAAGATAGATTTGCAATCTATTCGCATAGAAGACGCTAGGATATCTCTAGTAGCAAGGTCTGAGGATAATAAGCTAGAAAGTCCGGTACAAGTACTCCTCTCTGAGGGGAAGACTAGTTTTCGCAATAATAACCAGGATATTAATGTCCAGCTTCAAGGTAAACTGCTTCCTGTCTGGACAACCACTGTAGAAAAGATAAAAGAAGAGGAAAGTGGTGAAAAACCAGATACCCCTACCAACAATCAGAGCGAGGAAAAACCGGAACCTACTCAAAATAAAGTCCAGGAAAACAAATTTGCGATTGTAGGAAGAGCGCTTACTGACGCAGGAAAGTTAGACTTAACCTTATCGGGGAAAAATCTGGATATAGTTTCTCTTGCTCGTTTAGTACCTTCAATTGCGGAGCAGACGCCCTTGGCGTCCCCTTTACAGGTGCAAGCTGGAGTGGTAGGGGGTTATTTAGAGATAGCTTTAAATAGAGGACAATTACCCACAATTAAGGGTAATGCTAGTCTACAAGAAGGTATCTTTACCAAGGAAGGTCTCCCCCAACCTTTAAAAGCAACTAATGCTAAACTGGAGTTTAAAGAGCAGCAGATTGAAGTTAAAGAACTAACTACGGTTTTCGCCACAATACCTGCGTCTGCTAGTGGTATGGTGGATTTAAAAGAAGGCTTTAACCTAGAGGTAGAAACGGAAGCATTTCCACTGGAAAAAGTACTCGAAAGTCTCTCTCTAGATACACTCCCTCTGAAATTAGCAGGAGAGTTGCAGAGTACCATGAAGGTAACAGGCAATTTAACCAACCCTGTCTTGAGTGCCCAAATCATCTCCACTAAAGAAATCATAGCAGATAAATTAACCCTGAAAGATTTCCGCGCTGATCTGGCTTTTGCCGATTCCACTCTGTTGGTGAACAAAATCGAAGGTACTCCTACTATTGGTGGCAAGGTAAGGGGTAAAGGTAAAGTAAAAGTAGGGGATAAGCAAGATTTAGTCCTAGAAATTACGGCTCTGGATCTTCCCGGTAGTGGTATTGCTGAAGCTTATTTTGGCATCAAACCCTCAGCAGCAATTGGTTCTGTTTCCGCTGGGGTGACAATTCTCGGTACTTTGAGTTCCCCAGAAAACCTCAGCGCTACAGGTTCTGCTTCTCTGCAATTGGCCAATGGTAAGGTTATCGTCAAAGATTTAAAGCTGGAAAAAGGTCGCTGGGAAATCAGCATGGACGCTTTTGGGGTACAGTTAGCCCAGCTTGCACCCCAGCTACCACAGCAATTAGCAGGGGAATTAGAAGGTACATTTCAGTTCCAAGGAAGTCTGGAAGATATTACCCTGTCAGCTATTAAGGGGACGGGAACCGCTCAATTACTGGGAGCTAAGGGTGGTAAGGTAAGGGTAACTGACTGGCAAATGGCTCAGGGTGAGTGGGAAGCTGCAATATCCGCCAATGACATTCCTTTACAATCAGGATTATTTCCCAGTATTCTCTCCCAGGACGCCAAAGGCGGCATCTTCGGTGTGGAAAATCCCTTAGTACAGGGTACATTAGCAGCAAAGGGTACTGTGGATAATTTAACTTTGGCAGGTATGACAGCTCAGGGAACCGCAGAAGTAGCTGTAGAGAAAGGCAAGGTTGTGGGGAATGTTAACTTAGTTAGCGGTAAGTGGCAAGGGACAATAAAGGCAGATGATATTGCTGTGGAACGCTTTGCTCCCCAACTAGGCATAGTGAGAAAGTTAATGGTACTTTAGTGATTCGAGGAGATCTGGATAATCTCTCCCTTCAGAGTTTAAATCTGAGTGAGGCTGAGGGGATTGTCAATATAGCTGGGGGAACTTTGAAGGCCAGTAATTTTTCTCTTGGAGACGGAAGGTGGGAAGGAACTCTCTCTCTTGTTGGGATAGAATTAGGCCAGCTGATACCAGAACAGTCAGAATTGCTGGGAGACGTCCATGGTACCTTTCATGTGGACGGTGATCTAGATAATTTAACCATAGAGGGGATCGCCTTGAGGGGTGAAACTAGTATTACTGTCGCCGGAGGAACTGTCCAGGGGGAGGAAGTGAAATTAGATCGGGGGCAATTTGCAGCAATAATAAATGCTCAAGGAGTCCCATTACAATCTTTTTTACCCCAAAGTCAGGGATATTTGGGAGGCAGGGTGAATATCTCTGGTAACTTAGCTAATCTTAGTCCCCAGGGGATCCAATTGGGAGGAGAAGTGCAGCTAAAAGAATCCCTCTTAGAGGACACCCTGACTGCTACATTAGCTTGGAATGGTCAAAAACTGCACATTAACTCAGCCAAAGCAGGAGAAACTTTGCAAGTTAGGGGATTTGCCATACCCGATTGGACTTCTGGTGGTCAAATTAAGGGGGTAAAGCAGTTTGATTTTGATATTAGTGCTAAGGGAGTATCCCTAGAAGCACTTCCCCTTTCCTTACCTCCTGTAGTGGGAGAGTATTTGCGATTGGATAGTAGCCCTGTTATCGCAGGTAAAGCTGGGTTTGAGGGTAAAATTGCGGGCACCCCCACTGCACCGCAAATAAATGGGGAGATAGAACTGGAAAATCTCAGTCTTGCTGGTATGGTTTTGGACCCCATGCTCTCAGGTTCGGTGTACTTCAACCCGGGAGAGGAAGGAAACCTCCTACTCGCAGGAACGGCTGAAAAAAAAAAGCCAACCAAATTTTCCTAACTGTAGGAGCAGATTATCAGCCCCAATCTTTGTGGGTAAAACTGGGTGAAATGGAGATCAAGGGGGAACAAAAAGACAGGATTTTCAACATCCAAACCAATCAATTTCCCCTGGAATCGATTAAAGAGCTATTATTGTTGAGTAAATTACCCCTCAATCCGGCGATCGCGATCGCCAACCAAGCTTTCCCCGGGAAAATATCTGCTAAAATAGGAGTAGATCTGGATAGTTTTGGTACCGGGTTACCTGTATTTAACGCCGAAGCGGAAATTATTGACGGGGAAATACAAAATATCCTTGCTCTGGCTCAAATATTCGAGTTTTCTGATCTCCTTCGAGGTTTTAGCACCCCTACCTATGGTACAAGTGAGGAGCTCTATTCCGAAGAGGGAACAGATCCAGACTCAGCTCTACTCTCCGTCGGTTTTCCCGAAGAGTCTAGGGAGCCGATCTCAATCTTAACACAACTGCGACGGTTTTCGGCCATTAAAGCCTTACTCAAACAACAGCGACGTCAGCGTCAAGAAGCGTCTCCCCTACCAGATCTAATCACCCTGGAGGGTAGTTTTAATAGTAAGCTAGTCGTGAGCAAAGCTGCCGACTCCCCCCTTGTAACAGAATTTGAATTTAATGGGGGAAGTGAAGAAAAACCCTGGCAATGGGGTTCTTATGGTGCTAACCTGGTTACTTTGCAAGGTAAGTTCGAGAATGGATTGTTAACCCTATCCCCAGCTAAGATTGAAACTATCGATGGCATGTCAGTGGAAGTATCCGGTTCCCTAAATAATAACCAAGTTATCAGCAGTACTGTAAAAATACAAAATTTAAGCATTACTAATATTAGTGACTTCGTTGATTTACCTCCTGTGATTGATCGGGGTACCATTGACCTAGATGCAATCATTTCCGGTTCCTTGGATAATCTCAACCTGGGTGGTTCAGTGAAGTTACAAAATGCCACAGTCCAACAAACCACCATACCTTTAGTTGAAGGCAGCATTAACTACAACAAAGGTACCTTAAACTTGTCAGCAGGGAGCAATTTTGCCCAAGACCAGAGACCAACAGCTCCAGAAACCGTCGGGAAGGATGAAAAAAGTTGCCAATCAACAGATTTAGTAACCATGGACCTCAAACTACCCTATCAATTACCCAATGCCAAGTCAAAACCAGACAACGATGAATTTAGCTTAAGCATGTCAGTCCATAATAAGGGGATGGAACTGTTGAACATTGGCACGAAAGGTCAAGTGCGATGGCTGGGAGGTACTGGTTGTGTAGAATTGGCAGTTATTGGTAAGTTAGAGCAAGAGGAAAGTGGTCTTCGTCTCTTGGATTTGCGTCTAGATGATACAGTGGATGTTTATAATACTGCCACTTTTGAGAATGCTACTGTTGCAATTCAAGCCTTACCCAACGCACCTCTCACTGAAATCAATGGTAACATCTCTTTTGAGTTAGACAAGATTCGGGTAGAAAAACTAGCAGGAAAATTCAGCGGTGGTGAGGTTTTGGTTACTGGTGACCTTCCACTTCTGGAACCTATAACTCAAGATAATCCTCTGACTGTGACTTTGGAGCAGCTAAAATTGAATTTAAAAGGTTTGTATAAAGGTGGAGTGGGTGGAAATATTCTCATTACCGGAACTGCTTTAGAACCGAAAATTGCTGGAGAAGTGGATTTATTTAACGGTACCGTATTCCTAGAAGAACAGACTACACCCGTCATAAGCAGTAGCGATACTCAGGAGGAGGGTTGGTTTGAGTTTCAAGATTTGCAACTCAAACTGGGGAACAACATTACAGTAGCAAAACCCCCAATTTTAAATTTTCTCGCTACAGGGGATTTGAGTTTATTCGGTACTCTGGAAACTCCTCGTCTAAGTGGGGACGTTATCCTAAAACGAGGTCAGGTAAATCTCTTTACCACTCAATTTCGACTTACGAGAGGCTATAACCATAGAGCACGATTCTCCCCTAATCTGGGATTGGATCCGATACTGGACGTGCGTCTTCAAACTTCTACAACGGAAAAAACAAGGAAAGCTATTTCCACCGATTCTTTATCAGCGGAAGTGAGTGTGAGTGATATTCCTGGTTTAGACATTAGTAGTTTACAAACAATTCGCATTGAAGCGGAGGTTTTCGGACCTGCGAGCAAGCTAACCGAGAACTTGGAGTTAACCAGTAGTCCTTCGCGGAGCGAAACGGAAATTGTCAACCTTTTAGGGGGTGGTTTTATCGATACCCTTCTGGGAGAAGATACTACCTTGGGACTAGCTAACATAGCTGGTTCAGCTCTAGCAGGTTCAGCTTTTTTCAATAATATTCAAAACACCATTGGTAATACTCTGGGTGTGAGCGAGTTTCGTGTTTTCCCCAGTTTGATTACTGACGACGAAAACCGTCCTTCTGCTCTGGGGGTGGGGGCTGAAGTCAGTGTAGATATCGCCATTGCGAAGCAACCGCCTTTGGCGTCCCAGTTTTCTTTCTCTGTGCTGAAAATAATCAACAGCCCTCAGCCCTTCCAATATGGTATCCGCTATCGTATCAACGATTCTATCTTGTTCCGAGGTTCCACTGACTTGTCTGGGGACGATCGGGGTATAATTGAGTATGAGTTTAAGTTTTGATATCTCGCGCAAAGGCGCAAAGACGCAAAGGGGGTAGGTTGGGTAGAACGAAGTGAAACCCAACATTATGCTAAAGTAGAATAAAAGCAGTGTTATATTTTGCCCATGGGTCGTCCTAAAATACTATCACTTATTTTCGTTTTGGCTGTCAGCACCATAGTTGGCGGTAGTATAATGCTGTCGCAAAACACCAATGATAAATCCAAAGACCTTACGTACACTTATTACTAAGAGAAGCGCTGAGGTATAGTTTCGCGCCAAGACGCAAAGGCGCAAAGGGAAACAATCATCTGCGGTTTATAATCTTCCCATTAGAGCAAAGAAAAATTTACGATTTTGTTTAAACGCAAAATAGAAATAGGTAGCAATAATGACAACCAGACAGCATCCTCCCAATAGATTGTAAGTATGGAATAGAGGCTTGACCAAGATTGATTTTACGCCAGAACCCAACATTATCCCAAAAGGTAAATGCAGCCCCTAGTACAACAGGAAAGCGATAAAAATCCCAGCGAAAGTATTCCGGAAGGGAAAAGAAATAACTCACCATGAAGAAGGCGCATAAGTAAAACTCACCACCAATCCCTCCAAACGCCAGCAGGACATTAAATGTTCGTAGCGGCATTAGCCATGTCATCCAAAATTGGAGCAGAGCAATAGCAACTGCCAGTACCATGGGCCAGCGTCGTTTTTCTCGCCGTCCTACCCAAAACAAGAGCAATAACAGTAACAAAATAGCGAAATAAACAAATAAGGATCGATTAGGTTCAACATTCGTCCAACCGAAGGGTAACGGAATTGCACGACGCCCGGACAACCAGGCGATGGTGGCATGACCAAATTCGTGAAACCAAATCTTGACGCCCCGTAGGAGAAACTTCGTCAATGGCATGATGTTCAAGACCCAGGCCAGAATCGAGAGGGCCGGGAAGATAATCGCACTACTAAACCGATTCCGAAATGAAAGCAGGTCCGTATCTTCCCGACTGAAACCCTGCTTGGGCAGAGGAAATTGCCGTTGCCAAACAACCTGTTTTGGGGCACTAAGACCATAGACAACAACCGTCTCAAGGTCGTCTAGCTGAAGGTTGGCCAAATTGAGCGTTTCCAGTAAGGTGTAGATCTTCGCAACGGGTTTTCGAGGCTTGGGATAGTGAGAGATAGGCAACTGAATGTGTAGCTGGCGCGCCGCAAAGCTAATTTGGGTCGTTCTCAGCCCCTGCTGTTGCAACAGGCGCCCTAACTGTTCAGTTGGCGTCATTAGTTCTCGCTCTTCTTGGGCAGCGAGGTTAGCCCGAAGCTGAAGTTGGGTTTTGAGAGTTTGGTAGGTCTCCTTGAGGGCCGTAAGCCTCTCAGAATTGTCCTGTTGCTGCGCTTCAACCTTCAACTTCAAGTAAGTCTGGTTGATTACTTCAATGGTGGTCCCCGGTTCCAGGTTGAGCTGCTGATAGTAAGGCCCTAACTCGTCAACGGTGAGCAAGTCGTTTTCCTCTGGTGTTGACCCATGGGTTGGCTCCTTATTGTAGGGGGCTAACTGGCCGAAGGGCAGAGACTTCTCCCAAGATAGGTTGGCTTGACCTTGGAGTTGGGCCTGTACCTGCACAAAGTCAATTCCTGAGGGATGCAGCAAAAGTAGCCACCTTTCAAGGAATGTGAGGGTAGGTGCCTGTTCTAGAAGATCCAAAGTCTCTAGGTGTAGAATTAAGCAGCTGTCTTCAAGACGGGCTTTCACCTCAATGGGTTGCACTGGAAATGCGGTTTTGAGTAAGGCTGCGATCGCCTGGGTATCTCCTTGTTTGGCTCGAAACTGTAGTTTTGCCATGATTGTACCAGTTTGAGATCTAGTTTCGCGCCAAGACGCCAAGACGCAAAAGGGGAATTAGGGTAAATACTTTTGCACCACGCTCCAACCACTTAAAGATACTAAAGCCAAGCCAACAAACAAAGCAATATTCAATCCCAAATGCCAGGTTCTGGCCCAAGGACGTCGGGGGTGAATACGACTTGCTGTCCATGCAGATACTAAAGTGAGAGTCACTACCCCCAAACCTGCGGGCAAGTGCCAAGAGTGACCCAAACTGCCAAAGTGACCCAAAGTCCCCACAATACCAATACCTAAGAGGAGCAACACGAAGAAGACGAAGAGAACACCTAAACCGTAGTGTAAATATCGTAGCCATCGCCAATAGTAGAGTTTTCGTCGCAACCGTTGCATTCTGTAAAAAATGCCCACTATGGCTAAACTGAAATATAAGGTTATGCTTATTCCCATGGACCATGCGGCAATACGCCAGAGCCAGGTAAAAGAAGGTAGATCCACAATTTATACTCAAATGGTCCATCTTATTATATACTAACAATCACTGGTGCGGACAGGGCGCAAGGCTTGCGAGCCCATGCCATGGGCCCCTACTGGTTAATTTTAAAAAACATGCATAATAAATCAACTCTTAATCAACTCAAAGCAGCACTGCCGAAGGGTAAACTTCCTTCCAGTTATGGAGTATATTATAAAAATACTCTGGTGGCTCTCTGCCACGCTTTGGAAGACCACATTCTCCAAGGAAATTACACCGATAGTACCAACAAGCCTCTGGTTTTGGTAACCTTTCAACAGGGAAAATGGTACTTACAAGAAGCGGAGCGATATCTGGAAATTGCTAAATGTAGTCGGGAAGTGGCGATCGCCGCTGTTCCAGACAGTGGTTTTGCCACCCATCCTACTAGTAAACTAAGTAATGTTAATCTTGTTAACATACCTAAATGTGCGCCCTTAGTTAACGAGTGGAATCTAATTATCCTAGCTCCTGACTACGCCGGTGCAGTACTTTGTTACGAACTTCCTCCTGAAGAATATGGGGTTGACGGGGTACCCAAACTAGATACAGAAAGAAAGTTTTATGGACTTTGGACTTTTGACCGTGCAGTAGTAAAAGAGACAGCAGGGATTTTAATCAAAGGAATGGGTTCCTATAATAGCTCCTTAGCAGATCGCCTGGGGAAGTTACAGGAAAAAATCCAACCCAGCACCACCCCAACAGACCTATCTCCGGTAGTCTCCCGTATTGTAACCTATCTCCAAACTAGTCAGCAACAGTTAGTAACCGTTAATCGTCAGCACCGGGAACTGGTAGAATTAGAAGGACAAGCCCAACGACTCAATCGTAACTTAGCTGCTAATAAGTTACAAGCCTTTCTGCGCATGGCGCAAAAAATCGACCAACAGGATAAAGATAATCCGGTGGCTTCCCTCCAGGTGGCAGCTTTAGGAGAAACTTTAGGACAAATCCTGGATTTACCAACCCTGAAGCTGAGACGGTTGCGTTTAGCAGGTTTGCTCTTTCGTATTGGTTTAGCAGGAGCTAACCCAGAGGTTTTTCGTCACCCTCCTGAGGAATTAGATGAAGCTACTTTTGCCTTTTGGCGCGATCGCTCCCTTCTCGGTTCTGAACTTCTGAAAAGGATGCCAGAATTAGCCCCTATTACCGCTATTGTCCGCCATCATCTAGAATGGTGGGACGGGAGTGGGAAACCCGATGGTTTGCAAGGGGAAGCTATTGAAATAGAAGCCCGCATTCTGGGTTTGGTAGCTTATTTCCAAGACCTGACTCAACCCAAAGGATCCCGTCGGGCTCTCAGTTTAGAATCAGCTTTAGGTAAATGTCAGAAACTGAGTGGGACTCGTTTTGATCCGGGATTAATTGAATCCTTGACAACTGTCATTCGTTTAACCACAATTGGTTTGATGACCTTACCTTCCCAACCCAGTCAATTACCTCATGTTTGGTTGGAGTTGGGCACAAAAACCAAGTCGGAAGTAGCTTAATGATACATTCTCTTTCTTTAACCAAGATTCGTGCAGGTGAAGT
>JACONB010000078.1 GCA_014323965.1 Prochloron sp. SP5CPC1
GGGAACAAAGGTGTTAGTGTGAACGCTCCTGAGGGGGGCGGAGGGAGGATTTTGGGAGTTGGTCATGATTAATTTTTGTTGCTGGGGTTGAGGAAATAGGAGATGGGTGTTATCTTTGCTAAACTTGGAAAAGCAGTAATGACGGTACCTCAATGATGTTATACTAGGTAGCCTCAACCATGGAACAAAGTTCGCCTACTTCTGTTAATCCAGAAAATATTCTAACTCATGCCGGTGACATTGAAGCAACTGTGAAGGCGAAAACATTAAGCGCCGATTCCAGCAGGACGGCAAAATCCTTCAAAGGAGCCAGACTGAAGACAAAATTCATCGGTCATACAGACTACCTGTATAATTGGTGGTGCTAAAGACTGTAATCCCCAACTACCAAACGATACAGCTCATCGCACTATCTCTCGCTATCACTGTCTGTTGGACATCACCCCTCCTAAGATAAGGGTACGAGACTTTGGGAGCAAAAACGGCACTTACGTCAACGGGGAAAAAATCGGACAGCGCGAAATAGACCAATCTGCTTCCCCAGCTAATCCCATGAAAAATCCGGAATACCACCTGAAGGATAAAGACGAACTCAAACTAGGTCAGACCATATTTCGCGTTACGATTGAACTGGGTAGCCAAGAGAGTCCTTCGAGACGAAAACAATCTAAAAATCTATCAACAATTATTAATCGCTTAATAACAGAAGCAGGAGCTGGTAGGAGGGATTTACAACTACTCAAAGACTTGAAAATTCTCAAAAGTCTCGGTTCGGGAGCATTTGGGGAAGCTTTCTTAATTCTAAACCAACAAACAGGTCAGTTGCTAGCGCTGAAAGTCATGCAGCCAGAAGTAGTCCCAAGTAAAGATAACCGGGAAATGTTTTTGCAGGAAATAGGAAAAACCAAAACTTTAAACCATCCCAATATCATTAAAATCCTGGATTATGGCTACGGTAATGGTATATTTTTCTTGATGATGGAATATTGTGAGGGGGGTACAGTGGCAGATTTAATGAGAGAAATTGAGGGGTGCTTATCTGGGTCGGAAGCTATACCCATTATTCTGCAAACTTTAACTGGTATTGATCCAAGGCTTGCAGTTTTGCGAAATGAGACAGTGCCGATTTGCCTACGGGATGGTTCAATTCCGAAAAACCTAGCATCGGTTATCGACTCTGCTCTCATTGATAATCCGCAAATAAATTTCCCAACTTCTGCAAATTTTAAAGAAGCTCTCATAAAGGTTCTGTAAGAAATAAAGTCGAATATGTCAAATTTACGGGGAATGCAACGAGTATCTATCGCCTCGACACAAAAATATAACAATAAAATAATGCTTAATCAGCATCAAAAACATTATCTGTGTCGAGTATTGCGCTTGGGAAAAGGCGATCGCTTTATAGCCATCGACGGACGAGGAAAGTCTTGGTTAGCTGAATTAACTGCCAGCACCTCGGCACGTATCATAGAAGCCCTGGTGCAAGATACGGAGCTAGGAGTGGAGGTGACTCTCATGGTAGCCTTACCCAAAGGCAATGGTTTCGATAACATAGTGCGCAGCTGTACGGAACTGGGAGCGTCGTCCTTTGTTACGGTAGGAAGCGATCGCACTTTACTCAAACCTAGTGCTCATAAGCTATCTCGCTGGCGCAAAATAGCCACAGAAGCAGCAGAACAATCAGAACGCCAGATAGTACCTGAAGTAAAGGCAATTACTGACTTTGTCACTGCTTGCGACCTAAATCACCAATTGGCTCCTAATCGTTATCTTTGCCTTGGTAGGGGCCGGGCGCCCCATTTACTTCATCGCTTGGAAAATAGACTTTCGGGCAATATTATCATTGCTACGGGACCAGAAGGTGGTTGGAGCGAGGGAGAGATAGAGATAGGGTGCGGGTCGGGCTTCCAACCAGTTTCTCTTGGTAAGCGCATTCTCAGATCCATTACCGCCCCCATATTTGCCATGTCCCTCGTTGCTGCTACTTTGGAACAAAAATAGGACTATGCTATGGTTAAATTTGAGCTACCAATATTAATAAGGAGAGGGAAACATGGCGCGTCAGTATTCGCCCCCCAATTGGCAACCTTTAGCAGGTGGCATTATAGCCGCATTAGTCCTCCTAATTGGCTTCAATTCTTTTGTGATTATCAACCCAGGGCAGGCAGGGGTACTCAGTATCCTAGGAAAACCCAGAGATGGAGCTTTGCTGGAAGGGATCCATTTTAAACCTCCCTTGGTTTCCACTGTGGATATCTATGACGTGAAGGTACAAAAGTTTGAAGTGCCAGCCCAGAGTTCCACCAAGGATCTTCAGGATCTATCCGCCCGCTTCGCCATTAACTTCCGCATCGATCAGACAGAAGTAGTTGAGGTGAGAAGAACACAAGGCAGCCTGGAAAATATCGTCGCTAAAATTATTGCCCCCCAAACTCAAGAATCTTTCAAAATTGCTGCTGCCAAGCGTACTGTGGAAGAATCAATTACAAAACGAAGTGAACTAAAAGAAGACTTTGACGCTGCACTCAGTGACAGGTTGGAAAAGTACGGCATTATCATTTTGGATACTAGTGTAGTAGATTTGAATTTCTCCCCTGAGTTTTCTAAGGCAGTTGAAGAAAAACAAATCGCTGAACAGCGGGCACAAAGAGCTGTTTATGTTGCCCAGGAAGCAGAACAACAAGCGGAAGCGGAAATAAACCGCGCCAAGGGTAAGGCAGAAGCGCAACGACTCCTGGCGGAAACCTTGAAAGCACAGGGAGGGGAATTGGTACTGCAAAAAGAAGCTATCGAAGCTTGGAAAGCAGGGGGTGCGCAAATGCCAAAGGTTTTGGTTATGGGTGGGGACTCTAATTCTAGCGTTCCTTTCATTTTTAACCTCGACGACATCCCCGCAAATTAGAACTTTTATCTTCTCAGGTGGTATCATATGATACTACCTTATGAGAAGATTAACCATTGATTAGTAACTGGAGACTAGTTGAATGCGACCCGCATCCATTTCAGCCATAAGTAATTCTAGAGCTTCGTAATCTACATGGTCTATATACCCCATGCGGGTCAGCTCGCAGTTGATTCCGTTTTCTATCTCTGGGGTCAACTGTCTGATGTAAAGGGCTTTTTCTACTAGTTGTCGGATAGCATGTCTGGTATTCACGATTTTTAAGATGCATTAGCTAGATGTATTTTGTGTCCACACTTTATGTATAATCTAAATTAGATCTCATATCAGTGACTTGAGTCACTAAATCATAGTGGTTGCTACTATTTCTAGAGAAAATTGTTCAAATCTTGACAAACTCTGAGTATTTGAACAAGATTTGATAAAGTATTAGCTCAGGGGTTAAATTTTAGGAGTGACAGGATGAGAATTGACTAAATTACCTATAAATTTAATTGATAGCGAGATGGAAGAAAAAAAATGTCAAAATTGCTACATTCGTCGAGATTTTTGAGACGCGAACAGTAGAAGGAAATTTAGTAGTTATCTGGAGCGTCAATGGATTATAATAAAGAAAGAAAATCAGGGGGTTTGGCGGTGGAAGTGGCAATGGAGAAAATAATTACTCCGGATATAGGGAAACCAGCCCGTTATTTGGGGAATGAATTGGGTGCCTTCCATAAGCCTTGGGGAGAAGCGGAGGTGCGCTGGGTGTTGAGTTATCCGGAAGTATACGAAGTAGGGGCATCCAATTTAGGACATATTATCCTGTATAACATCCTCAATAGTAAACAGGGACAATTGTGCGATCGCGCTTATTTACCAGCACCGGATTTAGCAGCTAAACTTCGCAGCACCCAAACTCCTCTTTTCGCCCTAGAATCGCGACGCTCACTCAGAGACTTTGATATCATCGGTTTCAGTCTCTCCTACGAATTAGGAGCAACTAATATCCTGGAAATGCTCGATTTGTCAGGTATCCCCCTACAGGAGTCCGAAAGGGAAACGGGAAATTACCCCCTCATTTTTGCTGGAGGACAAACAGCTACCTCTAACCCGGAACCCTACGCCGATTTCTTGGATTTTGTCGCTCTGGGGGACGGAGAGGAATTATTGCCTGAAATAGGGGCGGTGGTGCAAAAAGGGAAGGCAGCAGGATGTTCTCGGAGAGAATTACTGCTAAAATTAACAAAGGTACCGGGAGTCTATGTACCGCGATTTTATAATATGGCAGCGGATGGTTCCATTCACCCCAACCATCCCCAGGTTCCCCAACGGATTCGGCGACGGGTTGCTACTCCCATACCCTCCCAATCCATTGGCTTAGTTCCCTACGTGGAAACGGTTCATGATCGCCTCACCGTGGAAATTCGCCGAGGTTGTACGAGGGGCTGTCGTTTCTGTCAACCGGGAATGCTCACCCGCCCCGCTAGGGATGTGGAACCAGAACAGGTGGTGGAAGCAATTGAAAAAGGTATGAGGGCCACAGGATATAATGAATTTTCCCTCCTTTCTCTGAGTTGTTCCGATTATCTCTCCCTCCCAGCAGTGGGAATGGAAATTAGGAATCGCCTCCAGAAGGAGAATATTTCCCTTTCTTTACCCAGTCAAAGAGTAGATCGGTTTGACGAGAATATTGCTAGGATTATTGGCGGTACCAGGACATCAGGATTGACTTTTGCTCCAGAAGCAGGTACTCAGCGGCTGCGAGATGTGATTAATAAGGGGCTAACTAATGCAGAATTGCTCCGAGGTATCAAAACTGCCGTAGAACAGGGTTGGGATAAGGTAAAGCTCTATTTCATGATTGGCTTACCTGGAGAAACGGATGTGGATGTGGTTGGTATTGCGGAAACAGTGCGGTGGTTAAGAAGGGAATGTCGCTTACCCAAAAGAAAGCGTTTAGACTTCAATATTACGATTTCTAACTTTACTCCTAAACCCCATACCCCTTTCCAATGGCATTCCGTGGCTACCAGTGAATTTGTGCGCAAACAGCAACTGTTGCGAGATGAATTGAGGGGTATGAAAGGGGTAAAGGTGAATTATACCGACGTGAGAATTTCCGCCATGGAAGACTTTGTGGGTAGGGGCGATCGCCGTTTAGGGAAGGTTGTCCGTCGTGCCTGGGAATTGGGAGCGGGAATGGACTCTTGGTGGGAAAATTTAGATTGTGCTCATGGTGCTTGGGCGGAAGCCATCGCCGAAGCGGGTTTGACTTGGAAATACCGTCAAGTGGAACAGGGGGAATGGAATATTTTTACCCATTGTTCATCCCAAGAGAACCTCCTAGATGCTCCTCTACCTTGGGACCACTTGGATACGGGAATTGATAAAAACTGGCTGAAAGTAGATTTGAAGAAGGCTTTAACAGCAGCAACCGTTCCCGACTGCGCCTTTGAGGGTTGTTCCAGCTGTGGTGTTTGCGGTACAGATTTTGGTCACAATATTGTCATCTCTCCTCCACCAATTCCAGAATTTGCTGGAGAATATAAGCCTCCCAAGGAAAGGGTACAGCGATTTCGGGTTTGGTTCGGCAAGCTTGGAGATATAGCCCTCATCAGTCATTTAGATTTGGTGCGGTTGTTTGATCGGGCAGTGCGTCGTGCTGCTATCCCCATTTCCTTTACTGGGGGATTTCATCCTAGCCCTCGGATTTCTATTGCTAATGCCTTATCATTAGGAATGACTAGTAGTGGAGAGATTGTGGATTTTGAACTGACGGAAAAAATGTCAGAAGAGGAGTTTCGTCGTCGTTTAGGGGAGCAGTTACCTGGGAATATACCCCTTTATCAAGTGCAAGAAGTGGAGGTAAAATCCCCTGCTGCTAGTGGTTTGTTAGTTAAGGCGGAATATTTGCTCACTTTCGGGGGTGGAGAATTGAATAATTGGCAAGAATGGATATCTTCTGTTAAGGAAAGTGAAGAGATTTGGTGGGAGAAGACTACGAAATCTGGGAAAAAACAAAAGGTGAATTTGCGCGATCGCCTCTTTTCCTTGACAATGGCAACAGAATGTGGTAATGACCAGGAGGTAGTGTTGGATTATGTGGGTAGTTGTCGCAACGATGGTACCCTGTTGCAACCTAACCATGTGGTTTATATGTTAGAGCAAGTTGCCCAGCGAGAGTTGCAGTTGTTAAAGGCTCATCGTCAGCAATTAATCTTGAATCCATGACAACAAATTCAGCCTAAAGTTGTCATGGTAATAACTGGCATTAAAAATTTATATTTGTTACATTTGGTTGCGGTACAGGAGCATTCAGATTCTCTATTATCTCGCCAGCTTTTTTGCATGTTGTGGCGACAGAACCCAAATAAAATACAGCTTCGGCAGGATCGTCCGCCGCCACAGCCTCAATCACTCCTTCTAAACAATCACCAAGAGTCTGAGATTCCTGTCGTACCTCCTCATACTTGCCCAGTAAATCTTCTATTTTCTTACCAGAACCATGGAGCTGATCTTCGAGATCTTCTATTTGCTCTTGTTTTTCTTCTATGTCCTCCTGAAGCTTCTCGGTTTCTTGCTCTAACTTGTCTCGTTCTTTTTCAGTGTCCTCTAAACTAGCCTTGACCTGCTGAAGCTGAGTGTTCATGTTCAAGTAGGTAAATCCAGAAAATCCCAGGGCTAAAACAATACCTATTCCCAAGGCGATCGTAAGTGTTTTGTTATCAGCCATATCTAGCTAACCTTTAAATTTACATGTATAATGATAACTCAGAATAGTCCTAACCGAAATCATCTCTTTCCCCGATAGGAGTTATTCATGAAATTAGCTACCGTTACACCCAAACCCAGAATTGAATGGGCAAAACTACCCCCAGACTTTATCTTACCTGACGATCCTGTGGAAAATATCTATCAACCTCTCTTAGCAGCAGCTTTGCGTGAGATTCTGGACTTAGCTGGATTTGTCGCTCCTGATATGCTCATGGGTTCTAATTTTGGTCTCTGCGCCCTCGTGGAGGGTGAAGTAGTAGTGAAAGCACCAGACTGGTTTTATATTCCTGGAGTGTTACCAGTAGAACCCGGAGTAATTCGTCGCAGTTACACCCCTCACCTAGAAGGAGATATCCCAGCACTTGTGATGGAGTTTTTATCCGATACAGGAAAGGAAGAACACTCCACTAAATCAACCTTTCCTTATGGAAAGTGGTACTTTTACGAACGCATTTTAGAAGTGCCCATTTATGTAATTTTTGACCCCTATGAAGATATATTAAAAGTATATTACCTCAAATCAGGAAAATACGAAGGGCAAAAACCCGATGAAAATGGACGTTATTGGATTGATTCCATGAACCTTTATCTCGGAATTTGGCGAGGTGAACGCTCGAACTTGACCATTTCTTGGTTGCGCTGGTGGGACGAAACTGGGAACCTGTTACCTTGGGCTGACGAAAAAGTCCAACAGAGTTTGCACGAAGGAATCGAACAAGGAATCGAACAAGGAATCGAACAAGGAATCGAACAAGGAATCGAACAAGGAATCGAAC
>JACONB010000079.1 GCA_014323965.1 Prochloron sp. SP5CPC1
CAAAAGTAGATTCCAAGCGATCGCGCTCCTTTAATACTTTACTTTCCAGCTCTCGCAACCGTGTTAATTCTTCTTCCACTTTAACTTGTCCCGATTTTTTCTGAGATAGCAAATTGTGCAATTCTGCTTTTAGGGACTTAATATCGTCGTCGATCCGTTCCATCACTTCCCTTTCGTAAAGAGTGAAAGATTCCTTCACTGCGTCATAAATTGGTTGCCATTGTTCTTGAGCTACTTGAGGCAATTGTTTTAGCAATTCCGTCTTGGTGCATTGGAGCAATTTTTGCCGTCTTTTCTCTACCTGTAGAGCACCCAAACCTAAACCTACAACTCCCAAAACTACGGGGGCGAGGATACCTCCAGAAATAGCCAGGAGAATGGTACCAATACCGATGGTTGCAATGGTATTTAGGAGAATATCTTGCCAGTCGAAACCTACCCCTGCCATGGCTACCCCTGCCATATTACCGGAGGCTAAAGAAACTATTCCCATCGCCCATTTTGCCCAACCTGGGGAGCGATCCCTCTTATTGCTTTGGGAGCAAACTTTAGCACCAATGAGTTTCTCGGTAATTTTATCCGTCACTGCACTATAGTCAGCGCCGTAATTAGCTGCAATTTCAGCCAATTGAGCGAATGCTTCATCCATTTTTTTGGAGGTGGTAATGCTCCAAGCAGATAATTTCTCATGGATGTATTGCTGGAATTCTACCGTAAATGCTCTTTCAAAAGCCTCCCGTTTCCCTTGGTTGAGGAAATCGAAAAAATTCAGTTCCGGCTGATATTTTAAGAAATCTGCCTCGAAAGTTACCCCTAAACCCACTATGTAGCTCCGAAAAGAATCAGCGATCGCCCTTGCTTGCAAGTTTTGAATATTTCTAATTTCTTGTTGCAGACTATTTCTAATCTCTGTGAGTTTTTCAAACTCCGGTTCCACTGTTTCTAACCGTCTTTTTATTTTGGCTACGTCTTCTTTAATTAAAGGTATCCTCCGGGTTACAGCTTCTTGGAGGTGAGTGGTTGCCACCCTTGCGATGGTCCTTGCTTGTTCCAATTCAGCTCCAAATCTATCAGTGTTTACAAACTGATTCAAAGCAGCTAAAAACTCTGGAAAACCCGTTCCCTCCAGGTTATCTTCCTGGTTTTTCATTTGTCGTCGCAGTGCTCTAATGGCGGACAACTCGAAAGTTCTTCCCTGGTACAAGTCTTCTCCATCTATAATACAGTATGGGGCTAAATGGGAGGCCAAAACTTCCCGTAGTTGTGCTTCTGCTCTGGCTACTTCTTCCGAGTCATCCGGAGCCAAAACGCTATCTCCCACCTCATCCCAACCGTTAATAAGGAAGAAAATGGGTAAATTTCGACCTTTCAGATAGTTTTCTAGATAGCGCCGCTCTGTTAAAGTACAAGGTTGAGATGCTCTTAAGATAAAGATGATGCAGTGGCAATTATTGATATAACCCAGAGATAGCTTATTTCTGCTTGTGGTATCATTTAAACCCGGGGTATCGATAATTTCAATCCCTTTAGCTAACAGGGGTAAAGGATACTCCACCACCGCATAGTCTATATCGGGAAATGCTGACTTATCTTCGTCTTCCAGTCTTTTTGCTTCTTCTGCCTTAATGGTATATTTTTCTTTAAAAGTGATAAAATCCAGCTTTTCAGGACGTTTTCCGTATTTAAAATAAACTGTAACTTGCTTTTTTATTCCGTAACGGAGAATAGTCAGTACAGCAGTACAGGGGTTGACGTCAGTGGGCAAAAGATTGTCTCCCAGCAAAACATTGAGGAAAGTACTTTTGCCCCGTTTCATATCTCCTAATACTAACAGTCTAAAGACTCCCTTGCGCAAAATTTTTCTCCCCAGTTTCAGCTCGGCGATATCCCTTTCTAAACCCAGTTTACCAGAAGTATTGGCTCCTGTAGATTCTCCTTGCTCTAAAATTTCTGTCATTCTTCCTAGACAGAGAGCTGCTTCAGCGCGAATTTTTGCTACTCGCTCCAATTGCTGGTCAAAATTACTTGTTTTTCCTGTCTCCTGGGCGATCGCCATCTGTTAATATACTCCTCTATTACCTATTTCTATCATATCACAAGGAAGGAAGAGTTGGACAAAAATATTCTCTTCTCTGTCTCCTCTGCGCCTCTGGGTGAAACTTGTGAAGAATTGTGAACCGCAGATGGACGCTGATGATTGCTCCGCAACCGCCCAAGGCGTCCGCAGATAAATGGGGATAATGGGTTGGGGAAAAATATTTTTTAAATAATTTGGTAAAAAGGGTTGACAATTTTGATTTTATGAATTATATTGTAGACAGTGGGATAGGTGTCGTCTTATAAAGGTTTCAATTCTTTGCGGCTTTGCGCGATACTCTCCTATATGGCGATCGCTCTTCCCGTAAATATTGATTTTTATCTATGCTATCAGTTACACAAGCAGAATCCACTATTTTAGATCTAGTCCAACCCTTGGAAGATACGGAGACAGTAAACCTTCTCAGTGCCATCAACCCCATTCTCGCACAACCAGTTACCAGTAATCTGGATTTCCCCTACTGGGATAATGCAGCCATGGATGGTTACGCTGTGCGCTATGATGATGTTCGCCATGCTCCCGCCACTCTAACAATTGTGGAAGAGATTCCCGCAGGTTATCAACCCCAAGTGAGAATTAAACCTAGAACTGCTGCCCGCATTTTCACCGGGGCTATGGTTCCCGAAGGGGCTGATACTATTGTCATGCAAGAGCATACTACTAGAATAGGAAATGAAGTCACCATTCTCACCTCCCCCAAACCAGGAGAATTCCTGCGTCAGAAAGGCTCTTTCTATCAAGCAAATGCTCCTCTCTTAACACCGGGAATTGCTCTCAATGAAGCAGATATTGCCGTTTTAGCTACTGTTGGGTGCCACCAATTTACCGTCTATCGTCGCCCCAGGGTAGCTATTTTTTCCACTGGAAATGAGTTGGTATCCCCTGGTACCCAGTTGCAACCAGGGCAAATTATCGATTCTAATCAGTATGCTTTGGCTGCTTTTGTCCAGAAAAATGGCGCTATCCCTATCTGTATGGGAATTGTCCCCGATGATCCAGTACTGCTGAAAGCAACCATAGAGAAGACAATTACCACTTCCGATCTTCTTCTTTCCACTGGGGGAGTGTATGTGAGGAATTATGACTATATGTGAACCGCACCAAAGACGCTGATAAACGCAGATTAATACAGATAATGGGTTGACAAAAAGGGATTTAATAGATTAAAATGGGTATTGAATCAAAAATTAATCACAAAAAGGAACAAAATAGCAACCACAGTCCAATTTACCTTTCCCGTACCCCTTATATCTGAAGAGATCCATCAAGAAGCAGAAGGTGAAGCCAAAACAGCTTACGTTATGACTTTGCTACGACACGGCGAGATTACCAGCGGTAGAGCAGCAAGGCTTTTAGGAATATCCAGACTAGAAGCGATAGATCTTATGGCGAACTTGGGCATATCAGTTTTTGCCACCCAAACTAGAGCAGAATTAGCAGGAGAAGTTACTGAAACACTAGCTATGTTGGAAAGAGATTAAAAATGATAATTGTTTCCAACACTACTCTTGAAGCGAACTGGACAAAATAGGCAAAACTGATTTGCTCAAAGATATTTTGGCTCAGATCATTATTCCTCAACAGGTTTATGATGAACTGACTACTGGAACTCACCCAGCAGTGGCAGCAGTATGAACTTATCGGGAAAGGAACGAGAATTAGTCAACAACTTTATCGAGAAGTTCTGGCGATCGCTTGGAAAAAAAAGGTCGCTTGCGAGGAAAATCCGCCAACATTAACCAAATTACGTTGATGAATTTTTTGCCCACGCGCCCGATTGCAGAGATTGCTCAGGAATATGTCGATGGGTTTATGCAGTTCTACAATCCGATAAAGTTCCTCGATCGCACCTATCGCCACTATCGCATCCTAGGAACTGCCCCCTGTCATGCAGAACGTCGCCGCAAGCGCCAAAGTAAGCCCCAAGGTAAGCCCCAAGGTAAGAGTATTGACTGGCTCATGGTGAAGGCTCTCTTGATCATTGTCTGGCGACAGGGAGTTGTGCGTAAAACTCGTGTCAAGTTTTGGGTTTATTTGTGGGAAATGTTTAAGCATAATCGGGGTGGCATTTCCAGTTATCTCGGTGTTTGTGCCCAGATTGAGCACTTCTTGGAATACCGTGAAGTCGTCAAAGCCAATATCGAGGAGCAGTTGGGAGCTTTCTTAGCAGCAGAAGCGCAATATCAAGAAGCCCAGGCTCAAGCAGAACGTGTAGAGGCGATCGCTAGTTAAAATGTAATGTCTCCAATGCATTTGCTGGTGCGAAATGAGAACTATTGCCCAAATCGCTATCATCATACAAAACCTCTTCAATCGAGGGCAACAAGTACTTAGTGGAAAGTTTCCCGTTGCTCTCCCCCTCCCCCCTTTGCGACGAAGGCGACTTTGCGCGAAACCCTCTTTGAGAATATAATATAATAAGCGCGATCCCGCAGGGATCCGCTTTGCGGCGCGCGCAGTGCCGACGCTTGTCGATCCGGGGGGGTACCCCGGATCTGGGGGGTGTACCCACCCCCCAGCCCGCCTCCATCATAATTATATTGGGTTGCCGATGATAATAGTCCCCGAAGGGGGACTTCCTATATTAGCCCGCAATGCGCGGTTAAGGGCGGTAGGAGGGTTATCCTACCAATAATAGAACTATGGGTGTAACCTGCTGACTTTAAAGCAATGATACAGTCTCCTGCTTTTGCTTCATCAATTGAAGCTAAAAGTCCTCCAGAAGTTTGAGGATCAAAAAGCAAGGGATATTGGCGGCAATTTTCCCCTCTCTCTACATTATCAATATATTGAGATGCACGTAAATTCTGTGGTTGCAACTCACTATAAATTCCCATCTCTACTGTTTCTAATGCCCCAGGTAAAATGGGAATTGCTTCTACATCTAATTCTACCCTAACTCCAGAAGCTTTAACCATTTCTCCTAAATGTCCCAAGAGTCCAAAACCAGTAATATCGGTACAAGCAGTTGCTCCCTGTTGGCGCAATATTTGCCCTGCTGTACCGTTAGAAAGTAACATGGATGCTACTGCACCATCGATCCAACGCCCTTTAGCTAGGGACTTCATGTCCGCAGCAAACAAAGTCCCTGTACCGATCGCCTTAGTTAAAACTAGCACCTGACCCGGTTTCATACCGCTTTTACGCAGGATTTTATTTTCATCAACTACACCATTACAAGACAACCCAAAAGCTAATTCTGCCCCGGCGGTAGTATGACCTCCAACTAACACCACTTCACTCTCATGTAGGATTTGTGTAGCCCCAGATAATAATTGATAGAGAGTCTCTTCTACTTGTGCCATATTACCGTAGGGTATTGTAGCCACCGCCAAAGCAGTTTGGGGAGTAGCCCCCATGGCAAAAATATCGCTCAAACAGTGGTTGGTGGCAATTTTTCCGAAGATAAAGGGGTCATTAATTAAGCTGGGAAAATAATCAATGGTATGGACCATCAATTTACTAGCAGGTACTTTAACTACTGCCCCATCATCTGGTTGATTCATACCTATAATTATAGCATCATTGTGCTCAATTGTCAACCTCTGAAAAACTTTTTCTAAAACAGTACTTCCTACCTTAGAACCGCAACCTTTACAATGATGTTGTGGGGGTTCTTTGTTGTTGTTTGTTTGTTGTTGTTTAGGGGCTGACATAGGGGGTAAATGGCTGAAGCGATTCATGAATTTCCGGTCAATGTAGTCTTTCCACTGCCATAATAAGGAAGATTGCCACCCAAAAGAAGACCAAGAGGCGACCGCCTTTTTATCTCCGGTGCCAATTAAACCCAAAAAGCGTTTTTGAGGTTGATAAGGTCGAAGTTTTTTTCCTTTAATAATACGCTGTAAATTGATAAATAAAGGTTTACCCTGCCGCACTGCAAACACTCCTGCTTTGGGACGGGTATAATTTTTCATTGTTCCAATATCCCCCGTAGCAAAAACATTGGTATGGGAGACGGATTGGAGGGTATCTTCTACTAAAATAAAGCCCTGGGAGTCTATAGTTAACCCCGAGTCTTTTATCCAACTAGGAGCAGAAGCTTGAGTCACCCAAAAGAGGCGATCGCACTCTACATTCAATCCTGAGTCACAGATAACTCTATCTCTTTGAACCTCAATTACCCTAGTGGATAAATGGAGTTTAATTCCCCTTTGTAATAATATTTCCTTTAATCGTCTACTCACCCATTCATTATGAGCAAGTAATAATTCACTTTTTCCATGAAAGAGATGAATTGTCAAGGAAGCACTGGGATTAATTTTCCGCAAACGACTATTGATATTTAGGGCTAATTCTACCCCCCCAGCACCTCCCCCTACAATAGCAAGAGTGAGAGGTTTATGGGGGTTTGCTATAAAAGCTGTTACTATATCATTCCAACCTTGGAGAAACTGGGGAACTGGTTTAGCAGGAATGGCGTATTCTTCCGCACCTGGAACCTCCATGGTTGCCGGAGTACTCCCGATATCTAAAGATAAATAATCGAAAGCAACAGGAGGATGATTTGACGTGAGTACTTTATTCTGAACTAAATCCAAACCTATGGCTTGATCTAAATACAACTGAGCGCCAGCAAAACTAGCCAGACGACGCAAGTCAATATGAGTTTCATCGTAGCTGTAGAAACCCGCAACGTGACCTGGTAACATTCCAGAATAGGGAGTGTGGGAAGTATCCGTAATGAGGGTGAGACGGACACCTGGAATGGGTTCCATACCCCAAAGTTTGAGGGCGATCGCGTGACTGTGCCCTCCACCTATCAGTACCAAATCTTTCTCAATGGAATGTTGCTGCATGGACCAATATAAGCTATAATTGTAATAGTTCGGCAGCATCAAATTTAGAAACCTCAAAAATAATGCCAACTATTTTGCGAGTAGGAGCCTATGGATTTTACTTTTATAGTGGGGTGTAGGGGCGCAGGGGCGCAGATTGTGCGATAACGCAACGCGGCAGGTATAGTTATATCAAATCCGGTTGGGCAATGCCCATAATCAAAAAATAATGAACATGGAGAAACATTTTTGGAGGCTTGGAATGGGTATTTTGGCACCGGAAGCCGATGAAAGAGTCCAAGGAGTGTATCTTACCGAAGATACCCTCAGGGTTGACCTTATGGACGGTCGCACAATTACAGTTTCCCTAGCATGGTATCCCAGGTTATTACATGCTACCCCCGAACAACTGGGGCAGTGGGAAATCTGTGGCGGCGGCTATGGCATTCATTGGGAAGTTCTGGTTGACATCCTCCCCTCCCCGCTGACGCTGAGGGAGGGGATTCCCAAATATCACTATTTGGGTTTCTGTTTCTTTCCTCCGGCA
>JACONB010000080.1 GCA_014323965.1 Prochloron sp. SP5CPC1
TTCTCCGAGGACTGAAAGAACGGTATGAAGTTCATCACGGAGGCAAAATTACCGACTCTGCTTTGGTGTGCGCTGCAACCCTTTCCCAGCGCTATATCAGCGATCGCTGTCTCCCGGATAAAGCCATCGATTTGGTGGATGAAGCTGCTGCCAAGCTGAAAATGGAGATTACCTCCAAACCAACAGAATTAAAAGCCATCGATCGCCGCTTACTCCAACTTCAGATGGAAAAGCTTTCCCTGGAAGGAGAAGAACAAAGTCCCACAGTAACTCAACTCTATCTTTCTAAGGCTAAGGAGCGTCTGGAAGGAATCGAAGCAGAAATTGACCAGTTGAAAGTAAAACAAGAACAACTTTCCTCTCAATGGCTGGCAGAAAAGCAAATGCTGGCAGAAATCAATGCTCTCAAAGAAGAAGAAGGACAACTTAGATTGCAGGTAGAACAAGCAGAACGGGTTGGAGACCTGAATAAAGCGGCTCAGTTAAAATACGGACGCTTGAGGGTACTGGAGGAAAAGTTAGCAGCCAAAGAAAGCAAGCTGTTAGAAATTCAATCTACTGGTACTGCCTTATTGCGGGAACAAGTGACAGAAGGGGATATTGCAGAAATAGTGGCTCGTTGGACGGGTATTCCCCTCACTCGGCTGTTAGAGTCAGAAAGACAAAAACTACTCCAATTAGAAGGGCATCTCCATCAACGAGTCATCGGTCAAAAAGAAGCTGTAACAGCAGTAGCAGCAGCTATTCGTCGCGCTAGGGCGGGGATGAAGGATCCCGGACGTCCCATTGGTTCCTTCCTGTTTATGGGACCAACTGGGGTAGGAAAAACAGAACTAGCCCGGGCTCTGGCGCAATTTCTCTTTGACAGCGAAGACGCCATGGTGCGCATTGATATGTCTGAGTATATGGAGAAACATTCCGTTTCCAGATTAATTGGCGCTCCTCCAGGATACGTGGGTTATGAAGAAGGAGGACAACTCTCAGAAGCTATTCGTCGTCGTCCCTATGCAGTGGTGCTCCTAGATGAAGTGGAAAAGGCTCACCGGGATGTATTTAATATTTTACTCCAGGTGCTGGATGACGGGCGCATTACCGATTCTCAGGGGAGAACGGTGGATTTCTGCAATACTATTATCGTCATGACGAGCAATATCGGCAGCGAACACATTCTTAATTCTGGAGAGCAAGAAGTTAAAAGAGAGGAAATAGAGGAACAGGTTCTGCGAGCATTACGGGAACATTTTCGCCCCGAATTTCTCAACCGTGTGGATGAGTTGATTATCTTCCACAGTCTCCAGCGAGAGGAATTACGTCAAATTGTCACTATTCAGATTAAACGTCTGGAACGCTTGTTAGCAGAGCAAAAAATTACCTTGGAATTGTCATCCGCAGCCAAAAACTATATTGTCAATGTAGGTTACGATCCTGTATATGGTGCCCGTCCCTTAAAACGGGCGATTACTCGTGAATTAGAAAATACCCTCGCCACCAAGATTTTGGAAAATGCTTTTGTAGAAGGAGATACAATTGAGATTGATTGCTTGGAAGATACCCTAACTTTCAGCAAGAAGGAGGTAAAAGTCGTAGAAGCTCAAGTTGCTTAGATATTTATCTTGCACCTGATAAGATATGGTATATAGCGCGTCTAAATCATTTGTGTAACCGATTAACGATATTATCTAATAGCTAAAGCAGGGTAAAATGCTTTCAAGCCTGGTTTTCAAATCAGTACTCAAGATTTTTGTCTTCACCTGAGTTGCACAACTTATTTAGGCTTGCTATAGTAGTAAAAACTGACCTAGTAACTGCTTGTGAGCTGGAACTTTTCGTCAAAAGCTTAATTAGCCCGTTGTATCTCTGGCAAAATGGTTATTTAACTGGAGCGGGAAAAGTAAATAGATTAAAAACAGAAAAACCATGATATTAACTGACAAGTTTGTTTATATACATATACCTAAGACTGGAGGAACTTTTGTAACTTCAATATTCAACAAACTTCATTGTCAAAGAGAAGAAGGAACTAAACTCAGCCGTTTGCTCGCCAGAATATCTAGCTACTGTGGAGGTTATTTTGGTAACTGTCAAAACGTCATGAAACACGGAACTTGCAGTTATATCCCATGGGCTTTCAGAAGTAAGCCCATTGTGTCTAATACCAGAAACCCTTACGATTCATATGTATCAGTCTATGAGTTTGGGTTATGGAAGGAACAGACTAAAAAGTTTAATCCAAATAAGGAGTATTCTTTTACAGAATTTCTCAAGTTCCTCAATGGATTATCAGAAGATGAAGAGCTGCACTTAGATGATCTATCTTTAGGTTTCCTGAGCAAAAGATTTATCAGGTTTTTTTTCAAACAGCCCGATAATCAGATATGTAGAATAGATGAGAGCTATCTTAAAAATTAAACCTACCTAGAAGAGATGTTTCCGGTCCATTTTCTCAGGAAAGAAAATTTGAATCAGGAACTTTATGAGTATTTACTAAATATAGGATATCCAGCAAAAGCAATTGAGTTTATTCTTAATGCTCCGAAGATCGTCCCGGGTAGAAACATAAGGAAAAAATGGGTGAGAATGAAAGAAAAGTTGTTGTTTGCAATTTTTCCCGAATATGATATATAAATAAGATAACAAAGATGCTCGCTCGTTGCAATGCTAGACTTTACCATAGCCATTCCCACCTATAATGGATTCAACCGCTTGCCGGCAGTTGTGGATAAGCTGAAAGCCGAAACTGGTAAAGATAACCGCAAGTCAGCCAAGAGGGTAGATCCGGAAATCCGAATCAATTTTTGGGAGCGATTCAGCGAGAATTAGAAAATACCCTCGCCACCAAGATTTTGGAAAATACTTTTGTAGAAGGAGATACAATTGAGATTGATTGCTTGGAAGATACCCTCACTTTCAGCAAGAAGGAGGTCAAAGTAGTAGAAATAAAGGTCGTTTAGCTCAGGATCTCTAATGTATTTATTGAACCGTAAATTTGAGAGAATCAAACTAGTTGGTGATATCTTAAGTCCCTTAGTGACTGCCAAACAATCACCTATTTATCTCGTTGGTCTGCCTAGATCAGGAACTACCTGGATTACTTCCATCTTAAGTACATCTCCTGGAATTAAATGCTTATTTGAACTGTTTAATGTCGAATTTAGTCCCGAAGCCAAACCTTATATAAAAAAATATTTCCGCCGCGAAGAGCACCATGAAGAATTGGCCCTCTATTTTAGGAAGATCTTGAGGTTTAATCATAAAGAGTATAGATCAGAATATCTGGGGCGTATCTATAAAAAATTTCCCTGGTGGCCCGGTCGAATCATGATTAAGGATGTACACACAACCATGGCTTTAGATTGGATTGCGCAGCAGATTAATCCTATCATAGTCATTATCATGCGCCATCCCTGTGCAGTCGCTCTAAGTTGGTCTCATCTTTCTTCGATGAGGATACCAGACTTAGAACCAAACTTAGATAAGTTCCTCCAGCAGACCAAGCTGATGGCTGATTATTTAGCCCCTTTTGAATCAGTGATGAGAAATGCTAGGAGTTTCTGGCAAAAGACAGGTGCTCTATGGGGTGCATCTTATTATGTCATGCTTGAGCAACAAAAACAACATCCAGACTGGATTGTAATCCAACACGAGACTTTGTGTCAAGATCCACGGCAGCAATATCGCGAATTATTTGACAAATTAAATCTTCATTGGACACCAACAACTGACTATCTGCTCAATCTATCAACTAACAACAATAGTGATGATCCTTGGATCCCGGTAAGAATATCTTCCCGAGAGCATAATAAGTGGCAAAAAGAACTGGAGCGGGAGCAAATCAATCAGGTTAAGGAATTTGTCCAACCCTTTGGCATTCCAGGATATTTAGATTTTTAGATTTGACAGTAGCCATTCCCTGGGAAATTATCGTTGTGGATAATAATAGCACCATTGTTGCATTGATTATACTACCTCCTTCCCAGGGAGGATTACTTTTTCTGATGAAGCGAAATGTCAATTTATTCTAGCCATTGTGATAAATCCCGCTGGAGTAATTCTTGAAGCTGCTTTATATCTTCCCGAAACACCGAAATCCATTGCTTTCGTATCTCAGGGGTTAGCTTTGGTGCTGGAGTTACGTTACTCCAATGAACTTTAGCAGCCATAGGCCTCCTTAACCTAGCTGGAATTATCGCTCTAAGAGCAGTTTTGATGGTATTTTCCTGCATCAAAAAATTAAACAAAGTTTTGTTTTTCGGAACTTTATCCCAGACAAGATACTTCACGGACATATCTGGGATAAAGGTATCATTAACTTCAAGGAAGCGAAAAATATCCTGGATAAAGTCAATGGGATTACTTTTCCAGTCTTCGTAAAGACAAACTTTGATTTGAGAAGGGTCAAATATGTCAAAATATCGTTTCAGCTGACGGTGATAAAAACCTACTTGCTGATAATACCAACTTGGTGCATAGTTTTGAGCGATGCGTTTTTCTTCTGCTTGCAGCGCCTGGGAAAAATCTGTCAACCACTCTCTAGCACCGCCACGGGAATGTACGAAGTGAGAGAAAGCCCTGTCAACTGGATGACGGAGGATAGCAATCAATTTGGCATTGGGAATATAATGCTTAATTGCTGCGGGAGCTTTGGGTAAATAAAGGTATAAAACAGAAGCTTCACCAATGGCTACTTCATCCTTTACTCCTTGAAAAAGTCCCTGGTAAGCTTTTAGGTCGGTAATTGTATACCGATGGAGCCAAGATTGGTTATCTCCCGGTCTGCGAAAATTAAGTTTCTCTCCCTCAAAAGCAAAGAAATTGGGTTCCTTGTAGGGATCAGGGGGCATGTAAATTTGAGGATGCTGTCTGAGGTAATTATACAGGGAGGTGGTTCCTGCTTTGGGGACACCGATAACGAGAAAGTTAGGCATTGTCATTACAATCTTCTCCCAATCAAGAGGGTAGATACGGAAATCCGAATCAGGTTTTGGGGGCATCACGGGTACAGGTTAGCAGGGAAATGGCTCATAATCAAGAAGGAATAGCGTAAAAGGTAACCTATATGGCTGTACTAGAGAAAGGCAACATTACCATTCATACCGAGAATATCTTCCCCATTATCAAGAAGTCTCTCTACACCGACCACGAAATCTTCTTGCGGGAGTTGATTTCCAACGCCGTGGACGCCATCGCTAAGCGGAAAATGGCATCTTTGGCAGGTGTTGGCTCTGGGGAGGTGCCAGAGGGGAAAATTACCATTACGGTGAATAAGGACAAGAAAACCCTCTCTGTCTCCGATAATGGTATTGGTATGACTGCTGATGAGGTGAAAAAATACATCAACCAAGTGGCCTTCTCTTCGGCGGAAGAATTTATCCAGAAGTACGAAAAAAGCGGTCAAGATCTCATTGGACATTTTGGATTGGGGTTCTATTCTGCCTTCATGGTGGCAAAACTTGTAGAAATAGATACCCTATCCTGTCAGGAAGGTGCTTCAGCGGTTCACTGGTCTTGCGACGGTTCCCCAGGGTTTGAATTGAGTGACTCTGAACGGAGTGAGGTGGGTACAACCATCACCCTAACCCTCCTAGAGGAGGAAAAGGAATATCTGGAAAGTGCCCGAATTAAAAATTTGGTCAAAACCTACTCCGATTTTATGCCCGTAGCCATCGAGTTCGAGGGTTCGGTGATTAATAAGCAAAGGGCTTTGTGGAAAGAATCCCCCCAAAACCTCACTAAAGAAGACTATCTAGAACTGTATCGCTATCTCTATCCCTTCCAAGAAGATCCTTTACTCTGGGTACATTTAAATACAGATTATCCTTTTCTTCTCAATGGTATTCTCTACTTCCCCAAGCTCAAACCGGATGTGGATGTGAATAAGGGACAGATTAAACTGTTCTGTAACCAGGTATTCGTCAGCGATCATTGCGAAGAAGTGATTCCCGAATTCCTGATGCCTTTGCGGGGTATGATTGACAGTACGGATATTCCCCTCAATGTGTCTCGCAGTGCTTTAACTAACCATCGCACTGTGCGTCGCATCTCCGATTATATTACCAAAAAAGTAGCCGATCGCCTCAAGTCTCTCTATAACGAGGAGCGGAAGGAATACATCCGTTGTTGGGAAGACGTGGGGGCTTTTGTCAAATTTGGCGCTCTCAAGGATGAGAAATTTAAGAAGCAGGTGGAAGACTTGATTCTTTATCGCACTACCTATCAATCTATTCCCAGTACCCAAGATACTCCGAAGGTGCAAGTAGAATCTAAAGAGGGGGATGCTTGGGAAGACGTTAAGACAGAAGACAACGGGAAACCTTATACTTCCCTGAAAGAATATCTCCATCGCAATAAAGAGAGTCACGAAAATCGAGTCTTCTACTGCACCAACCAGGATACCCAAGGAACCTACGTTCAACTCTACCAAAACCAAGGCTTAGAAGTCCTGTTTATGGACTCTTTCATTGATACCAACTACTTTATTCCTTTCCTGGAGAGGGAATATAAGGATGTGAAATTCTCCCGGGTAGACTCGGAACTAGACAAAACCCTAGTGGAAGAGGATAAAGCAGGGGAAATTGTGGATCCCAACACCAAGAAAAGCCGCAATCAGGAGATTAAAGAGCTGTTTGAAAAAGCCTTGAATAAACCGAAGGTGAATATTCGCACCCAAGCGATCAAGTCAGAAGATTCTCAAGCAACCCCTCCAGCTATGGTACTGTTACCAGAGGCAATGCGGCGAATGCAAGAAATGACGGCCATGATCCAACAACAGACGATGGCATTTCCCGAAGAGCACATTCTCGCAATTAACACCGCTCATCCCTTGATTGAAAACATTTACCAAATGAGTAAAGGTTCTATTATTCAGGCTTCCGGCGAATCTCCTGCTGCTGCATTAGCTAAATCTGCTTGTCAGCACGTTTACGATTTAGCCCTGGTAGCTCAAAGAGCTTTCGACGCTGAGGGAATGAAGGGTTTTGTTCAACGATCCAATCAGCTCCTAACTCAACTCACCAAATAGTCATTTCTCCCCTCTCTGCGTGAAACTTCCTCGCGCAAAGACGCAAAGGCGCAAAGGAGGGGTTGACAGCAATGGCACATCATTGCTATGATAATGATTATCATTTTCGTAAGTTTGCTCATGTGGAGACGTTCTTTACTAACTGCATTGATTTGTTTGGCGACTCTTGGTTCTCTGGTATCTTGTTCCCAGAATCGGCAAGATACCAAGGAAGAGGTCAAAATTGTGGCTACTTTTTTGCCGGTATATCTATTTACCCGAGGGGTGACTGGGGATATCCCGGTAGAGATTCTAATCACTCCCAATAAAGAGGTTCACGATTACCAAGCAACCCCGGGAAATGCTCGTACTGTAGCTGAAGCAAATATTTTGGTAAAAAATGGATTGGGAATAGAAGAATTCTTGGAAAAACTGATTGGGGGAAACTCTCAGCTGACGCAAATTGATGCTAGTGAGGGGATTGAACCGCTCTCGGAAGAGGAAGATGAAGAAGAGGGCGAACACGAACATCATCATGAAGAGGGCGAACACGAACATCATCATGAAGAGGGAGATCCTCACGTTTGGTTAGATCCAGTCTTGGCGCAAAAACAAGTAACTAATATTCGAGATGGCTTAATTGCTGCGAATCCTGCTAACGAGGAAACCTATCGCACCAATGGTGATGCTTATATCGCCCAACTGCAAGAGTTAGATCGAGAATTTGCAGCCAAATTAGCATCTGTAAAGGGTTGTAAATTTATGGTGTTTCACGATGCTTTCGCCTATCTCGCTCAAAGGTACGGTTTGGAACAAATAGCAATTTTAGGAATTCCCGAAGAAAATATGACTCCCGCTGACATACAAAAAGTGTTAAAATTAGCTAATACTAATCAAGTTAAGGTATTCTTGGCTGAACCTGGAGTAGAGGATAAGCGACTAGAGCAAATTGCCAAGGAATCTGGTTTACCGGTGGAAACATTGGATCCCCTGGAGTCTGGGGAAACGGATCCTCAATATTACTTTCGGGTTATGAAACAAAATTTGGCATCTTTGGAAAAAGCTTGTAAGTAAAATATTTGAACCGCAGATAAACGCAGATAAACGCAGATGATTACAGATAAATGTTTTGAACAAGCAGCAGTTAGGGTGCGCCATTTGTCAGTGCTGCGGGGTGACTATTTAGCCCTAGATTCCGTTTCCTTTGACTTATTACCTGGTACTCATACCGCTATTATAGGTCCCAATGGTGCAGGGAAAAGTACCTTGATTAAGGCTATTTTGGGTTTGATACCCAAAACATCGGGACAAGTTCTCATTTTTGGTTGCACGAGCAAAAAATTGAACAAGTTGAGACAAGGGATTGGTTATATTCCTCAAAAATTTCCCTTTCATGGCAGTTTTCCCCTCACTGTTGCTGAGTTTGTGGGTTTAGGGGTGCCAAAACAGGGATGGTTTAGAGAAAAACGTCGGGCTGTACAACAAGCGCTGGAACGAGTTAATTTGCACCATTTAGCTAAACAAAAAATAGGCACTCTGAGTGGCGGAGAGTTAAAGCGAGTTTTGTTAGCTTATTGTTTGGTGACACCTCGTCGTCTCTTGGTCTTAGATGAAGCTTTAGCAGGAGTAGATCAGACGGGAGAGGCAGAATTTGCCGCTTTGCTGGCTTTACTAAAGGAGGAACTAGGTTGGACTATCTTAGAAGTTTCTCATGATTTGGATTCAGTTAAGCAGTGCTGCGATGGCGTTTTCTGTTTAAACCGGAAGCTATTAGCTGAAGGTTGTCCCCATGTTACTCTCACTCAGGAAAATTTGCAACAAGTTTACGGTGGACAGTTACCAGTTACCAGTTACCAGTTACCAGTTACCAGTTAGAAACTATGCCAGCGCTCACTGCTATACAAGATTGGTTGAGTCTTTTTAGTTTACCTTTCATGCAAAGAGCTATCTTGGGGGGAATTCTCTTTGGTATTCTGGGGGGTTTATTCGGTTGCTTTGTGATTTTGCGCCGTTTATCTCCCTTCGGGGATACTGTGGGTCATGGAGCGATGTTGGGGGTAGTACTGGCTGCCAGTTTCCAACTCCCCTCAACTTGGGGTATAATTGGTTATACTGTTATTGTGGGTGTGGCTGTCACTTATTTAATTGACCGCACTAATTTAGGTAGTGATACGATTTTATCGATTGTTTTAACCGGTTCTATTTCTTCAGCGATAATTGGCTTGCATTTCTTACCGGGATACCGAGGCAATTTACTTTCGATTTTGTTTGGGGATATTCTGGCTATTAGCAATTTGGATATAATTTTATTGTTGCTCCTAACAGGTATAACTCTAGCATTTTTGTTGGGCACTTTACCAGAGCAAATTTTACTCACTCTCAATGCTGATTTGGCTAGTATACAAGGAATTCCTGTTCAATTATACCGTTATTTGTTTATTATCTTACTTTCCATTACTATTGGTTTAACTGTTCGGGTAGTGGGTATTTTATTGGTGAATGGTTTTTTGGTGATTCCCGCAGCCACTTCTAGGCTTATTTGTCAGGAATTTGTCCCTTTTTTAGCTACTTCAGCGGGTATAGGAGGGTTGAGTGGAGTGGTGGGCATGATTATTTCTGGGACTTTCGATTTACCTTCTGGACCTAGTATTGTGTTGGTGCAGTTGGCGGTATTTTTGGGGACAGTTTTACTCCGAAGGCAGAGTTAAATAGGGTGTTTTTAATCAAGCTTCATTAAGGTTTTGAGCCGCTCCAGTTCCATTTTGAGAGCATCTCGTTCTGCCACTTGTTGGGCTTTTTCTATTTCCATCAAACGCCTGACTGATAGGGGATTGAGCACTTCATCTACCGTTAACCTTAATTGGGGCAAAACTTGAGACAGGATCTGCTCCCCTTTCCGAAAGTCTCGATCCTGGTAGGGAGCACCACCAGAGGCTGAATTACACACCCGAATGTGTT
>JACONB010000081.1 GCA_014323965.1 Prochloron sp. SP5CPC1
TATGGTTGAATGTTGCATACGTCAGTAACTTGCTTCTCAAATGATGATGGAAAAAAACAAACCTAAAAGGTTTCAATTAAGCGCACAAACCCTCGGATCAACTTTGATCGTCTTTTTTCTAGCTTTGACCCTGATTTTTGGTGGAGAAAAGCCTGCTGTAGCGGATAATACACCCGCTTGTGTTGGCGACCATCCACAAGAATTAGGCTGTTGGCAGAAATATCCCTTATTCCGTGACTCCCAGGGGAAGATTTTACCCTTGCAGTCAGTGCATACCTCCCTCTTACCCAACGGGAAAATTCTCATGGTAAATGGGAGTAGTAACCGCAATACAATTGACAGACAAAAAGTTACTTTCGTTGATGGGGTAAAGACTTCCGAGCAAGCCGTCATCGATAATACAGCCCTCTTTGACCCGGAAACTGGCACATTTGAGCAGATTTCTTCTCCTCCTCCTAAACAATTTGGAGATAGTAACGACCTTTTCTGTACTGGTCATGTACATTTAGCCAATGGGAATGTTTTATTTAGCGGTGGCAGTAACCGTTACTATCCCGGGGAACAATTTGAAGGCTCCAAACAAATCAATGTTTATGACTGGCAACAGCAGCAATGGACCAATATCGGTGGGAAGATGAAAGCGGGACGGTGGTATCCTAGCTTAGTGCCTTTAGCCGATGGCAAAATTGTCATTTTTTCCGGTCAAAAATACGATGCACCGACTCAGATCACCCCAACTATTGAGATCTACGACCCCAAAACTAACCAGTTACACTTCTTTGATTTAACTTATGTAGAAGATAGTCCCTACAACGTCAAGATTACTGAGTATCAATACGTGGATGCTAATGGAGACTTTGTTACAGAGAAAGCGGATGTTTATGACAGCATTGATCTGTATCCCCGTGTCTTTCCCACTCCCGATGGTAAACTCTTAATTACCGGAGACGGGGCAGGGAAATTCCCGCTGGAGGTGCATAAGAGCAACAAAACCTATTTGATGTCTGTCCAGGAAGAGCCATCAGGAGAACTTTCTATCAGTTTTGAAATTGGACCTGACAGAAAGGATATTTCCAAGGTCTATGGAACCGCTGTTGCCGATCCGAACCGAGAAGGAGATGTCTTACTATTAGGGGGAATTTTAAATACCAATAACATCAACTTTGGGAAACCACAACTGGGGTTAATAGTTGATGGTAAAGCACCGAAAGGTTCGGGGAACGAAGAGCTTCTCGCAACGGGAGCAAGAATTGCGGCTAGTGTAGAGCGGTGGGATAGTAAAGCTAATGAATGGAGTATTGTCCCAGACTTTTTGCAGCAAGATAATGGCTCTCCTCAACCCCGGGCTATGAATGAAGCGGTGATTTTGCCCAATAAGGAGATTTTGACGGTTAATGGTGGTATCTATGCCGAATACGATCAGGTTTATGAACCTTTATTGATGACCTATGATGAGAAGGCACCTGGGGGCTACAAAACCCAAGAAATGAATCCGGCTACCCTACCAAGACTATATCATAATGGGGCATTATTGTTACCGGATGGTCGTGTTTTAACTGTTGGTGGGAATGCTAGTCGTGGTGCACGGGAAACTGATGGCACTGTTCATGTAGATGTGGTCCCGGATCCGACAGATTACTACCTTTTAGCCAAACTAACCAAGGATCCTCAAACTCCAGGATCCGGTAAAGTTATTAGCGAGAAGGATTACAACCAGTTCCTAGAAGATTACTACCAAAATCCTGAAAGCTATTTTGCCCAGCTAGATGATTCTAGTATAGATCCAGTTCCTTTCGCTCCCGCTGAAATTTGGCAAGTAGAAATCTTTAACCCTCCCTATCTCTTTAAAGGTGGACTTCGTCCAGAAATAGAAACAGCACCCCAAACCCTAGAATATGAGGAAGCTAGCCATGTGACGGTCAAAAATGTAGATATACAAAGTGACGGGGAGCGCGGATCTTTAGTGATGGTGAAATTAGGAACTATTACCCACAGTTTTGATTATGGGCAACGTTTAGCAGATTTGTCTATCCAAAAAGTAATTAACAATGGGAATGGTTCTTATACCATTGACTTCACCGCCCCAGAAAATGCCCATCTTTACACCCCTGGCTATTACATGATGTTTTACCTCAATAGCGCTGGTAAACCCTCTGTGGCTAAGATGGTGCAGTTAGAAGCAGCGTAAAAAAAAAACAAATTTTCACGAGGAGTTAATTAATGGCACTCACAGACGCAGATTTGAAGAACTTAGAGGGTATTGATGCTGAGAATCCTGATAAATACAAAAAGTTACTGGGAGACTTGCAGGGTAATATTCTCAAGGGACACGGACGAGAGTATAGTGTGCATTTGTTCGTCCAATTTAAGGCTGATAAACAAGCAGATGCCAAGAAATGGGTTCAAGGGTTTGCCCAAAAATATGTAACATCGGCTCTATTACAAGCAGATGAAGCATTGCAGTATCGAGAGAAAGAGATTGGAGGCAGTGTCTTTAGCAACCTGTTTTTATCTCGGAAAGGGTATGAATATTTCCAGGTTAAACCCTTTAAAATTCCTGGGAATCAACCTTTTCGCTTTGGGATGAAGAATGAGTCGGTAAGGAATTTTTTAGGGGATCCCCCTGTTGAGGAATGGGATTTAGGACTGCAAGGGGAAATTCACGCCCTCATTTTAATGGCGGATGATGATATCATCGACTTACTGCAAGAAGTGAACCGACTTTCCCAAGGATTGCAGCAAGTGGGGGAAATTCTGCAACGGGAAGATGGATTTGTCCTCAAAAACAGTGCTGGACAAGTGATAGAACACTTTGGCTTTGCTGATGGTATTAGTCAACCCTTATTTCTGAAGCGAGATATTGACAGGGCACGGCAGAGTGCTGGTGGCTTTGATAAATGGGACCCCAGAGCACCGTTAGATTTGGTATTAGCCCAAGATCCCAATGGGAAAACCAAAGATAGCTATGGCAGCTATTTAGTCTATCGTAAACTGGAACAAAATGTTAAAGCATTTCGTGAGGATCAGAAAGCACTAGCTACAACCGTAGGCATTAACGATGACTTAGCTGGGGCGTTAATTGTGGGTCGTTTCGCCGATGGAACACCTGTGGTTAACTCCAAGACTCCCTCTGGAGCAACACAAACCAATAACTTTAATTATGACGAAGATCCCCAGGACTTTGGTTTAACACCTAAACCCACTAAATGTCCCTTCCATGCTCATATCCGTAAAACCAACCCACGGGGAGATACGGGACGGGTAAATTCTTCCTCCGATTCTCAACAGGACCTAGAGATAGAAAGGAAACATCGCATTGCTCGCCGTGCTGTTAGTTACGGGGAGAATGATATTACCAAAGCACCCCAAGTGGGCTCAGGATTACTGTTTTTGTGCTTCCAAGCTAACCTGGAAAATCAGTTTAACTTCATGCAAGGGGCATGGGCTAATCAAAATAACTTTGTCGCTGTCAATGTGGGACTGGATCCGGTCATTGGTCAACCAGCAGGAGCCAAGGGAAATCAGAAATGGCCTCAAACCTGGGGCGATTCCAATACCAAGGAAGTGCCATATGATTTTACCCTGTGGGTGAAGATGAAGGGGGGGGAATATTTCTTTGCTCCTAGTATCAGTTATCTGAGAACTATCAGTGAAGGCACTCTTGCCCTGAGTCTATCTACTTCTCTCTCCTTTGATGGTCAAACTGGCTATGTGAACATTGACCATAGCAGTGTTTTGGACTTAAAGAATAGCTTTACTATTGAAGCATGGGTCAAACCCAGTCAATTAAGTGGCATTGTTCAAAGGATATTTGTGAAACCCGATGCCTATGGGTTTGGGTTAAATGGCAAACGGATCCGCTTTACTACCTACAATCATCAGGATTATGATACGGTTGAGGTTGAGAAACTGGGTGATGGCAAGTGGCATCATTTAGCAGTTGTGCTAGATAGCAAAAATCATGCTTCTTTTTATGTCGATGGGGAATTCCTAGAAGGCATTAGTGGGAATATACCTGCTGATAATAATGAATCTCCCTGTAAAATCGGCAGCAGCAACTTCATGGAATATTGGAAGGGCAATCTTGCGGATGTTCGCCTCTGGAACAGCCTCCGTAGTCGTGCAGATATTCAAGCCAATATGAACCAGCGACTAACCGGATATGAGGCGGGTTTAGTGGGTTATTGGTCCTTAGGGAAAGGAAAGGGCAATGTGGTCCAAGACAACACCCCAAATGTTAATTACGGGAAGATCCATGGTAACGCTAGTTGGGATGTGAAGTAAACTCAGTAGGGGCACCGCCTTGCCGTGCCCCTACCTTTAATGGTCTTGCAGGTAATTTAACAGGTCTTCTAACCCATTAAACTCCCAAATTGCGTCTCCTAGAAGTTCTAAGTTTTCTGGGGATAATTTTTCTATCAAGGCGATCGCCTCCTCCTCAATTGTACCAAAACGTCGCTGTAGCTGACGGAAGATTATTTTCCTTTCCCCCAGAAGTTGTCCTTCTTTTCGTCCTTGTTCACGTCCTTGTTCACGTCCTTGTTCAAGTCCTTGTTCACGTCCTTGTTCACGTCCTTGTTCAAGTCCTTGTTCAAGTCCTTGTTCAAGTCCTTCCCGTCGTGCTTTTATTACCGCCCCCTTTTGGTCTTGAAAAAATACCTCTTGTTTGTGGAGTCTTTCCGCTTCTTTAGGGCTTAACTGTGCCCGTTGTGCTATTTCCAGTGCTTTCTTTAGTTCCGGTACATTTCCCATAGTTTCCGGTATTACTTCTAAACTGTTAGCTCTGTTGATAAAGTAAATCCACTTATCGGTTATACTTTCTAACTCTTCCAGTTTTTTATTAAATTTAGGCAGTTCCACGAACACCATTTCCAGCTCGTCATCTCGATAAATAAACCCTTCCTCTTGTTCTATAAAAGAGAAACGGGTGATAACTTTTTCGGTTGAGGCGAACATCTTAAAATCCGTTATGGTTAAAGCAATGACGGGATTTAGTTGCAAATATCCTACTCCTGACTCAAGCTGGTTAGTGTAGGTTTTGCTTAAATTATAGATTACTCGTTTGTGGAAAGCTTCTACACTGGAAACCTGCATTTCAATAATAACCGTAGTGTTATCATTGAGTACTGCTTTCACGTCTAAGTAGCTATCCTTTAAGTCTACCACACTGGCAGCATTATAGGGGTCGATTATTTCCAAATCCTGGATTTTATCCTCCTCCGAGTATATAATAGCATTCAGGAAGCTAATGAGGATATCTTTACTTTGTTCCGAGCCAAAGATTTTTTTGAAAGCGAAGTCGGTTTTGGGACTAATGAATCTCATCTTTATTTCCACCTATTATCTTATAATATAACACCATATTCCCTTTGCGCCTTTGCGCCTTTGCGCGAAACATAATGTACGAATATACGAATAAGCCAACGAGACGACGTTTCCCTAAAGTTCCCTATTCTAGGAGAATAGGTGCTTTTGCCATCGATTTTACCACCGTTTCCCTCTTTTCTGCCCTAGGTTTTGCCCCCTTCTGGTTGCTGTTTATCCTCGGTTGGCTGCTATTACGGGTGGTGGTGGTGGAAAGAAATAAAGGTCAGAGTCTGGGGCGTTGGGCGTTAGATATGAAGGCGATTGACTCTCGGTTTAATCGGGTTCCTGGATTGGTATCTTTAGCTAAACGGGAGGGGATAGTGGGTTTTGCTGCTTTATTAGGGGCCATAGGTTTGAGCATCAATTTTCATAATGGGATGACGATGCTACTTTTGATTTCTCCTTTATTAGCTGATTGTGGCGTTGCTTTTACCGACGAGGAGCTGAACCAAGCTTTACACGATCGCATTGGGGAAACTATTGTAGTCCAAACTCGTCGCGGTTTTTCCCTGGATTTGCGTTTGAAACGGTTGTGGGGTAAGTTTCACGCAGAGGCGCAGAGGCGCGGAGAGGGGGAGGAGGTAGACTGATTATGAAGGAGTAACTAATGGTGGATATGGGTGAAGCATTATCTCAGTGGGAAAATCTGCAAAACTGGGTGAATAATTTGCTGGAACTGCTGGAGCGAGAACCATCTTTGAGAATGCAGCAGGATACTACTGCTATTGAAACGGCACTGCGGAAGGTGGTTTCTCCTAAATTTGAAATTGTCTTTGGGGGTGCTTTTAGTGCTGGGAAGTCTATGCTTATCAATGCGCTACTGGAGCGAGAGCTGCTTTATAGTGCAGAGGGACATGCTACGGGAACGGAATGTTATATTGAATATGCTTCCCAGGAAGAGGAAAGAGTGGTGCTGACTTTCTTGAGTGAAGAGGAAGTTTCTGCAACTGCTAACGCCCTCTGTCAGCGGTTAGAACTAACAATACCAGATAGTGTCACCAGTGAGGAAGCTAGGGAGCTGCTCCAGGAAGCCTGTGATACCATTATTGAGATTCAAGGTGGTGAAAGCAAGTCGGAGAAAGCTAAACAAGCTAAAGCACTCCAGCTGCTTTTGAAGGGATATGACGAGAACAAGGATCGCCTTCACCCCACCATGAATAAAACCTATTCTATGGAGCAGTTGAATTTCTCCAACCTCTCTGAAGCAGCAAGTTACGCTCGTCGGGGAAGTAATAGTGCGATTCTGAAGCGGTTGCAATATTACTGTCATCACCCTTTATTAGAGGATGGCAATGTTTTCGTGGATATGCCAGGAATTGATGCTCCCGTGGAGAAGGACGCTCAACTAACCTATAG
Source organism: Prochloron sp. SP5CPC1 (assembly GCA_014323965.1). GTDB lineage: Bacteria > Cyanobacteriota > Cyanobacteriia > Cyanobacteriales > Prochloraceae > Prochloron. The sequence continues at coordinate 6,724 of JACONB010000081.1, forward strand.
CAAAATCGAAGCTCCTGAAACTTCCGCAGTTATTTGTGTCCTCAAACCAGCTGCTGCGGGGGATATGACGAAAGAAGAAACGGAGTTGCTGGAAAAAATGCGCTCTAATGTGGGTATTGGCGAGCGAGTCTTTTATGTCTTTAACCGCATTGACGAAACTTGGTACAATGCTCAACTGCGTCAAAGATTGGAGCGTCTGATTCAAACTGAGTTTCGGGATACTCCTCGGGTTTATCAAACTAGCGGTTTGCTGGGTTTCTATGGCAGTCAGCTTAAATATACCAGCTCCGAAGATAGATTTGGTTTAGACTCTATTTTTGCTGAGAGTGTGAAAGGTTTAGGGGGAGAGGAGGAAACTCCTCAATTTGTGAGCGAGTTTAACAATTACTGTGCTAACTCCGGGAAACTGACTCGCACTAACTTTAAAGTTTCCGTCAATAGCTACGAAACTCCCAACGAAAACTATGTGAGGATTCTTCAAGAGTGCGGTGTTCCCCTCCTGAAACAGTTAATTGCCCATAGTGGCATTGAAGAATTTCGCCAGGGGATCACTCGTTATCTGACGGAAGAAAAACGTCCCCAGCTATTTACTAGTTTAGCCGATGAACTTCAACCTCTCTGTATAGC
>JACONB010000082.1:0-4895 GCA_014323965.1 Prochloron sp. SP5CPC1
TACTATTATACAAAGAATAATTCTCTTGTCAAGGGTTTTGACAAAAAATTTTTTCCTGTATTTTCAGCATTATACCACAAAATGACTATTATTGCCACATTTTATAAATTTGTTTCCCTAAAGAACTTGGTGGACTTTCAACAATCCCTGGGGCAAAACTGCCTTGACTTGGGAGTGAAAGGAACCATTCTCTTAGCTCCAGAAGGGATTAACGGTACCATCGCCGGTTCCAGGGAGACTATTGATTCGTTGCTCGGTTTACTCCGTTCCCACCCCCTTTTATCCGATTTAGACTCGAAAGAGTCTTTTGCTGCCCAGCCACCTTTTAAACGGATGAAAGTTCGTCTGAAGCGGGAAATCGTCACTTTGGGTATTGCTAATGTAAAACCGAGATTACAAGTAGGAACCTATGTCAGCCCCCAGGACTGGAATAAGCTCATTTCTGACCCGGGGGTAACAGTCATAGATACTCGCAACCACTATGAGATAGCCCTAGGTACTTTTAAGGGAGCAGAAAATCCCCAAACCAAGTCATTCGGCAAGTTTCCCGACTATGTGTACCACCACCTGGATCCGAAGAAACAGAAAAAGGTGGCTTTATTTTGTACCGGAGGCATTCGCTGCGAAAAAGCGACGTCTTATTTGTTGGCTCAAGGTTTTGAAGAGGTATATCATCTTAAAGGGGGTATTCTCAAGTATTTCGAGGAAGTACCGACAGAAGAAAGTCTTTGGGAAGGTGAGTGTTTTGTGTTTGACGAACGTATCACCGTGAACCAAGACTTAGAACCTGGGTTTTGCTATGATAATTTAAATAAAGGAGGAAATTATGGATGAAGCGGTTGGGAAATTAGCAGGAGTGGGTTTACCCGGCGTTATCCTTCTTATCGCAATGGCAAGTACAGGGTTAACGGGAGCCGCAGCAATTACAGCCGCACTGGCAATGTTGGGACCAGGTGGTATGATTGGGGGTGTTATCTTCTTAGGTATTATTGGTTTAGCATCAGATTCTTTGAGCAAATATGGCTTATCCGCTTTGCTTAAAGGAATTTACCAGAAGCGTCTTGCCAATGGGGAATCTTTAGACAATTTGATTAAAGAGATTAATAGATTGCCCATTTCTAAAGGACTTAAATTAGTACTCAACAAAGAAATTTGTTAATTTATTATATACAACATATATGCATGATTATTACCACCCAACAGTACTAACTTATACCCAGAGTGCGGCGCTTATAAAATGGGGAATAATTTTTCTTGCCCTTAGTTCCAAGGGTGTCATATAGTCTTTCCAGAGTTCAATTAATTGTTGATTGTTTAAGCTGAAGCAACTACTTTTAGCCTCTTTAGTTCTCATAGGGGGGTGTATTCTGGTAAGCACCCAAGTGAAAGCGCGACAATGCTTTGCGTCTGAACCAGGTGACAGCCGCGACTTTGGTTTTGCACTGGCTCTCAGCGATAGTTACCTGGCTGTGGGGGATCCAGAAGCTAATCGTGTTGTGCTCTATAGTAAGGCTAATGGTCGCTGGTCGAGAACGGGGGAAATCCTTCCCCCAGAAGGCTCTGCTGCTGCCAAAGTAGGAGAGGGTTTTGGTTATGACCTGGATTTGGATGGCAGTTTGCTTGTTATCGGGGCATACACGGAAAGGATTAATCAACTTGGAGTATCCTACTCAGGAGGGGTGTATAAGGTGTTACTGGACAGTCCGGCAAAAGTAGAACGTATTGACGCCACCGATACGGGGGAAATTTCCGGGTTCTCCGTTGCCGCAGACGATGGCTTGATTGCTTTTGTCATAGGAGCGTCCCCTCCTGGCTATTGGAATAGTAGGGTTGAGCTATGGGACTCTGGGGAGGTAGAACAAATTACACCGCCTACGGATACAGGTATTTCAGACCTTGATATGAACAATGATTTGCTTTTGGTTGGTACCTTATCAGAGGACGCAGCAGCTTGGTTGTTCGATCTAAGTAGCCCAAACATGCCTCCTCAGAAGTTAGCTGCGCCAGAATATAAATACATTGGTAGTGTTGTAGCAATTTCAGATCGGTTTATAGCAGTCGGCAGTCTTGAAGATCCTCCCCGTACAACGCTGATTATGGCGCTTAAAGATGGCTCGACTGTCTTACTGGATGGCTTTGGTTATCTATCTCTTGCTGGCAACCTTTTAGCTAGAGCCTATCCAACTACGGAAGATCACGAACAACAGGCACGATTGGAGATATTTGACCTTACGAACCTGTCTAATCCTCGCCTGATAGACAAGCGTTGGGGAATATCTCGTGCTCAGCTCAAAGACAACCTTTTGGTCACTACTCGAAAAACTCATTCGGGTATGCAAATCTGCGTTGAACAACGTACTTGATCAAATTTGGCGCAAACAAATTGAAACTTTTGTAAAGGAGTAAGAAAGGAAATGAGTATAATTGGTAGTGACAGTCGCAGAGTGATCACATCGTTTGGGACCTTCCCATTTTCCGCCGTGGTAGCAATAGATCGTTTGCACATGACAGTCTCAGGAAGACTTGTCCCTAGAAGTCGTGTCTCTGGAATCACGATTGGCCCAAATCACGTACTTACTGCTGGACATACTATTTTTCGTACCTCTAGCAACACGTTTTCGGATCGGTTCCGAACAACTATCAGCGCCAATGAGAATCTTTTGAACTCAACAAACATCGGTCAGTCAGGTGATCCAGGCGCAAACGCCACCCGCAACGATGTCAATTTTCTCGCCGATTATAACACTACAGGAGCTCAGGATGATGACATTGCTCTAATTACAATTAGCAATGCCCCCCTTGCCGCAAGTGCTGTGATTGGTATTATTGCGTTTGTCAATCCTTCATCAGCGCAAGGTCTGGCAATTGAAACAGCAGGCTATCCTGGGGATAATGTGTCTAGCAACATACCAGGTAACAGTGGGGCAGGTGGAAGGGATTTGGTGCGGGCGTCAGGTAGCATCGTGGACACCAGGTCGAACAGGCGCTTTTTTTACTCCCCTACTGTTGATACTGCTGGAGGTCAAAGTGGAAGTGGTGTCTGGCACACCTTAGATGGGGATCGTCCTCGTGTTCTGGGCGTTCATGCTTATGGAACTGGTCGGAACCCCTTCGTTTCAAGTCTCTTGCGTCTGAGGAACAGTGGTGTCCTGATTACAACAGATATTTATGACGAAATCGTTGCTCAAATGGAAGCCGATTCTGGAACGGCAAACGCTAACGTTCTCCCAGAAAATGCCATCATTGGTACTGACCCTATCTCCAACTCCGCCATTTCCATTCAGATTGGTGGCGAAGATTTTATCACAGGCTCTTACCGCAAGGAGCGCATCATTGGAAAAGGTGGCAATGACAAACTATTTGGTGGTGGTGCAAACGATCGCCTAGAAGGTGGTGGTGGAGTTGACCAAGCCCTCTTCTCAGAAGAATTTACGGAATATACCGTTACTATCATCGACCCCAACCAAAAAACCTTTGAGATAAGCCACACTGGTGGTACCATGGCTGAAGGGATAGATACAACCAAAAGTATTGAATTTGCCGTCTTTGAATTTAATGATGCCAACAACGACGGCAGAGACGACAATAGAGAAGTATTCATCGTACCCCTCCAGATTGACCCCAATGACAATACAAAATTAAAAGATGGGCCAGAAATCACCCCTGAAGTAGATATCCTAGACAACGATGGGGAAACAATCGGCACTATAACGGTGGAATCTCCAGCCTGGACATTTGATGGCGATGTAGAGTACACCCTAACCCTCGGTTCCGAGCAAAGCATCCTCTTCAATTTGGCCTATATTATAGATGTCTCTGGTAGCATGGATGGGGAAAGACTCGTCCAAGCACAAGCCGCCTATCAAGCGCTAACCCAGGCACTCATTGACAATGGTATTGCTGACAATAGCGAATTTGCTGTTATACCCTTCAACGCCGATGCGTCCCTGAGAGGTCCTGTAGATGCCTCCACAGCAATTTCCATAGTGAACGGATTATCCGCTAGCGGTGGCACAGAATTTGGTCCTGCCTTAAGGGAAGCCCAGAATTTCTTCAACTCTCGCAACAACAACGCCACTAATATAGCCTATTTTCTGTCTGATGGACAAGGTAATGGTGCTAGTAGTAGTTTACAATCTGTAGCTGAAGTACGGGCTTTTGGCATCGGCGGAGCTGACCTAACAGCATTAAACATTATCGATTCAGACAATGCTGTTGCCCTTTCCAATCCAGCGGATTTAGTGACAGCATTTAATGCAGCAACAGTAGATAGAGATACCATCGAACGCATTGACGTAAAGCTGGCGGGCAATGTGATTGATACCATCGCTCCAAGTCAACTCACCGAAGACACTCTCGGTCTCCAATTTGAAGGAACGATTGACGGGCTAGAGGTGACACGCACAGCAGAAAATGAGATCGTGTTTGATGTGGTGTTCAACAATGGCACTCCTACTGCTTCTCTGAGCTACATTATTACGACAGGTCAGGACCAAGTAACGGATCAAACAAATGATGGAACACAAGTAGTCGTCATCTTCAGTGTCAATCAAGATGATTTTACTGGAACTGCGGAAAGCGAAGAGGTTATCGGGAATGATCTTGATAACGTTATTGATGGTGGAGCGGGTAACAATACCCTGTTAGGCAATGGCGGTAATGACCGTTTTATCCTCTCTGGTGGCATAAACCTGGTTGACGGTGGGGAAGGGATTGATACTGTTCAGATTAACAAGACCCAAGCTGAAGCTGGTGAAATTTCCCAAACTGGGAATGTCATCAATATTGGCACCGACACCACTTTATTGAATGTGGAGTTCATCGAATTTAGTGATGTTCGCCTCTCCACTGACACCCTAACAATGACACCTATCCTATCCTTGGCTGAAACTGCA
>JACONB010000082.1:4907-17058 GCA_014323965.1 Prochloron sp. SP5CPC1
GGCTACCTTCACCATCAACTTATCTAGTGTAGCCCCTGAAGATGTGGTAATTGACTTTACTACCCAATCAAATGTAGCAAATGCAGGCACTGATTTTGTCGAAGCTACCGGTCAACTTACCATTGCTGCAGGTGAAAGTTCCGGTGACATTACAGTTGAAGTGCTAGATGACAGTGATGTTGAGGGTGAGGAATTAGTACTCCTGACTCTCATGGCAGTTTCTGGGGCTACATTCGCCGCTGGAGCCATTAATGAGACTGCTGCCATCAACATCTTGGACAATGAAAGTGTAATTAGTATACCCATCGTTGCCGATGATTTTACTATCATAGAGGGAGATACTGAAACACCCTCAACCCTAACCTTGAACCTAGATCGCTTTGGTAGTTTAAGTGGGACTGACACCATTGAAATTGAGATCCTTGCGGCTGGTACCAATCCCGCTCAAGCATCTGATTTTGTAGATGGTTTCTCTTCAACTCAGGTTACCTTTGCTCCTGATGAAGAGACGAAAACCGTTGATATTGCGATCGCCGCAGATGAAGAAATTGAGGAGGATGAAACATTTGGCATCAGACTCACAAATGTTGGCGGATCTGCTGCGGTTCCAAGTGAAGAGCTTATCTTTACAATACTTGATGAAGACCTTTCAATTAGTAGCACCAGCGATCAAAACGACAATAACACCTTGGTTTTAGACTCTGGGGAAGAGTTCAGGTTCACAATTACAGCAAACGGGAATGAAGTTGGCTTTTCACAACAACTTGTTGCGATCGCGGTAGATAGTGAAACTTCGCTTATGTCTACCTTGGGTAATATTTCCGGCTTACCTGACACCTTCTCCACTGATAACCTTTTTGTTGGTGGTATAAGGCTAGAAACAGGTACATTCCGATTTGGACTTCAAAATCCAAATAACGGTACGATAACTCCCCTGGAACTCAGTAACGTGACTTCAGACGGATTTAACCTGTCCGGTGGTGGCTTAGAAATCGCAGTTACTATCCCTGACGGAACAGAACAAATATTTGTAGAGACTACTACAGTTGGAGAGGAAACCGCCCTAGGAGTAGAAATCACTGATGGGGTCAACAATGCTCCAAATGCTCAAGTCACGGTAAGCGCAACCCTTCATCGTGAAGCAGCCTTTGACAATACCATAGGCTTCTATTTAATCGATGCTGCTAACGATGGAGCAGTTATTGATCCTTTAACGGGTCAAGCCATTACGGGTTCAACGTCCAGTAATCGCTTGGGCCACCTACAGGCAGCTATTGACAATACTCTAATTAGTGCGGCAGCTCCATCTAATAATCAGACGAGCCTCATTGACGAAACATTCGACATTACTAATTTAGACACTGACGTACAACTTTTTCTTGTTCCTTACCTTATTTCAAGCGAATTGCCATCGGATTTCAGCAATATGTATAGCAGTTTCCTCGGAACAAATGCTGATGGGGCGGAACATGTACGACTGCTGAGTAATAATGCATTCGGTTTTGAGGACTTAGCTGGCGGTGGAGATAACGATTTCGATGACATTGTTGTTGAAATCAATGGTATCCAAGTTATATAGCAGTCCCGTAAGGTGCATCAATAATATTACATACATTTAACTTAAACAAGTTTAAATTAATATTTAACTGCCAGAGTCAAACCATCAGCAATGGGTACTAGACTTATTCTAACTCTTTTATCTTCATGAAGTTTTTGATTAAAAGCACGAATAGTATTAGTGGTATTATCCTGGATTTCAGGATCGGCCACTTTCCCGGACCAAAGGACGTTATCCACAGCTATGAGTCCCCCAGGGCGAAGCAATTTTAGCGCCCGTTCGTAATAGTTGCCATGATTACTTTTATCGGCATCAATGAAGGCAAAATCGAAAGTATTTGCTTCTCCTTCTGATATGAGGCGATCTAGGGTTTCGAGTGCGGGGGCAATATGGAGGTCAATTTTAGGGGAAACCCCTGCAAGCTGCCAATAACGACGGGCGATCGCGGTATATTCTTCATTGATATCGCAAGCAACTATTTTACCATCGGTGGGTAGTGCTAAGGCTACGGCTAAAGAACTATAACCGGTAAATACCCCCACCTCTAAAGTTTTCTTCGCCCCCATTAACTGCACCAGCAATGCCATAAATTGTCCTTGTTCCGGGGCTATTTGCATCCTCGCCATGGGATGGGCTGCTGTTTCTTGGCGCAGCTGTTGCAAAATTTCCGGTTCCCTGAGAGAAATGTCTTGGAAGTACTGGTAAAGGTTACTATCTAACCCAATGGTTTTTTTTGTCATTTTCTTTTCGGCGAAGAATACGGGAGTATTTTTATTCGCAGATGCACGCAGATGCACGCAGATGTTTGAGATAGGCGTTTGTTTATCTGCGTTTATCTGCGTTTATCTGCGGTTCCTTTTTTTGTTTCACGCAGAGACACAGAGACGCAGAGAGGTGGGGAGAGATTTTAACCAAAACGACCACTAATGTATTCCTTAGTCGCTTGTTGTTCAGGAGACTGGAAGATTACTTCCGTGGGATTCAATTCCACCAAATATCCTGTTTTGCCCCCCTCTTCTGTAGCTTCCACATTGAAAAAGGCAGTAATGTCAGATACACGGGAAGCTTGCTGCATATTGTGAGTTACGATAATAATCGTGTATTGCTCTTTTAACTCGTGAATTAATTCTTCAACCTTCAGAGTTGAAATGGGATCTAATGCAGAACAGGGTTCATCCATTAAAATAACTTCGGGCTGAATGGCGATCGCCCGAGCAATACAAAGACGTTGTTGCTGTCCCCCAGAAAGGGCTAAACCACTTTCTCTCAATTTGTCCTTCACCTCGTCCCAAAGGGCTGCTTTGTGCAATGCACTTTCCACTAATTCATCCATGTCCCCCTGATAGCCATTAATTCTAGCACCAAAGGCAATATTGTCGTAAATTGACTTGGGAAAAGGATTGGGCTTTTGAAACACCATGCCAATGCGCCGACGCAGTTCCACCGCGTCCACTTTCTCGTCGTAAATATCTCTGTCGTGAAAGGTAATTTCTCCCTTTACCTTTGCCCCTGGTATGAGGTCATTCATGCGGTTAAAACAACGCAAAATGGTGCTTTTACCGCATCCCGAAGGTCCAATAAAGGCCACAACTTGGTTTTCGGGGATATCCAGATTAACACCCCTAACAGCTACAGTAGAGCCGTAATATACAGCAACATTCTCGCTTCGTAAAATGGCGTCTAAATGATCTAACATATTTTATACCTTGTTCTGAAATTTATTCCGCAGCCAAACTGCTGTCGAATTCATAACCAACATCACCACCATGAGCACAATAATTCCCCCTGCTGCAATGTGGTGAAATTCTTCTTGAGGACGGTTGATCCAGTTAAATATTTGAATTGGCATGACAGTAAAGGAACTCTGTAAATTAGTAGGCAAGGAAGTAATATATGCCAAAGCACCTACCACAATTAAAGGAGCAGTTTCTCCGATCGCCCTAGAAAGAGCTAGAATTGTTCCTGTCAGAATTCCTGGGAGAGCAAGAGGCAAAATTTGTTCCCAAATCACCTGCCATTTCGTGGCTCCCAAAGCTAACCCAGCTAAACGTAAATTATCCGGTACTGCTCTCAAAGCTTCCCGGGTGGAGACAATAATAATGGGCAGAATTAAAAGTGCTAAAGTAAGGGCACCAGAAATAATGCTTCGTCCTCCCGTTATGGGTTCCAGAACCCGAACAAAGACTGCCAAACCTAGAAGTCCGTAAATAATGGAAGGTACCCCAGCCAGGTTATTGATATTAATCTCAATCAAATTGGTAAACCAGTTATCTTCGGCAAATTCTTCTAAGAAAATGCCAGCCCCTACTCCTAAGGGAAAAGCAACTGCTGCTACCAAACTCATAACCCAAATAGTCCCCAATAAAGGAACTTTAATTCCTGCCCGTTCCGCTTTATAAGAGGGTAAATTATTTAAGAAATCTAGGTTCAAACTGGGCAGCCCGTCAATTAATATATCAATTAAAAGTACTGCTAGAACTAAAATGGCAATAGAAATTGCCCCCCAAGCCAAGATGGCCAAAATGCGCTCTATGATATAACGCTTACTCAGGTTGGTGCGAAATAACTCTTGCTTTGAGCTATCTTTAATTAGACTTGTCATTAATCGTATTTCTCCCGGAAACGACGCACAAACCAAAAGCTAAAGAGATTGAGGACTAGGGTGAGAATAAATAAAGTCATTCCCACAGCAAAAAGGGTTTGATAAGCTAAAGAACCAGCAGGGGTATCTCCTGAACTTGCTTGAACAATAAAGGCAGTCATAGTCATTACCGGAACCAGGGGATTAAGCCCCAGGGTAGGATTTTGTCCCGCAGCCAAAGTAACAATCATGGTTTCCCCAATTGCCCGAGAAATAGCTAGAATCAAAGAAGCTACAATTCCCGACAGTGCTGCTGGCAGAATGACAGAAATAATCGTTTCCCCTTTTGTCGCTCCCAGAGCGTAGGCTCCATCCCTGAGACTGGCAGGCACCGCATAAATAGCATCCTCACTCAGAGAAGCCACCAGGGGAGTAATCATGATTCCCAGTACAATTCCCCCGCTGAGAGCATTAAAGCCCTGAAGTCCGGGGATAAATTGTTGTAACAGGGGAGTAACAAATAAAACGGCGAAGTAGCCATATACTATGGTGGGAACCCCCGCCAGAATCTCCATCATGGGCTTGAGAATGCCCCGCACTTTCGGGGTAGCATAGAAGCTCAAACAAATCGCGGCTAATAAACCCAAAGGCAATGCCACCATAATGGCAATACCGGAAGTCATCACCGTGGCGCTGATAAGAACAAAAATGCCAAACTTAGCACTGGAAAACAGAGGTGTCCATTTACTATCAGTGAGAAATTGCCACAGAGAAACTTCTTGGAAGAACCCAATGGTTTCAAAAATGAGAGTTAAGACAATACCAATAGTAGTGGCGATGGAAATTAAAGCAAACAGACCAAAAATACACTTGACAACCAACTGAATCAGTTTGCTCCTCTGACGGTTGGGACGCCAGAGTTCCGCATTTGAAGATAATGAAGACAAAGCCATGATGTTTAGCAGGTAGGGTGGGTATTGCCCACCACTACGAATTCCAATACCTGTCTTGGTGCGCTTTCCAGCTCGAATTCAATTCGAGCTGGGTCGCACCGCTTTTACAGTTTATCTGCTAGTTTAACCCCTACAGAAGAACCTCCTTCGAAAATAGAGCCTGTGGTACCATTATCAAGACGTTCTTTCACCTTAGCTTGGATCTCAGAAGGCAAGGGAACGTAGCCTACCTCAGAGATAAGCTTACTGTTAGCTGGATCAATTTGGTACTCTACAAAAGCTTTCACTCCCTCATTTTCCGACAGGGAACTCTTTTTGACGTATAAGAATATGGGACGAGACAAAGGACTATAGCTACCGTCAGCGATAGTAATCTCAGAAGGTTCGACACATTTACCATCCCCGTTCTCTATAGCAACAGCTTTCAGCTTGTCCTTATTTTCTTCATAATAGGCATAGCCTAAGTAGCCCAAACCCCCTTCATCCGTTGTCACTCCCTGAACGATTACGTTATCGTCCTCACTAGCAGTATAGTCACCACGACTTTCACCCTTTTTGCCGATGGTAGCCTCCACGAAGTAATCGAAAGTTCCAGAATCAGTTCCGGGTCCGTAGAGTCTGAGGTCTTTTGCCGGGAAATTGTCATCTACTTGACTCCAATTTTCTACTTCCCCCTCAGCAGCAACATCCCACATTTTCCCCAAGTCGGAAGCTTTGAGGCAGGTTGCCCAGTCATTACCTTTGTTGACAACCACAGATATGCCGTCAAAAGCAACCGGAACTTCCACATACTCAATGCCATTTTCGGCGCACAATTCCATTTCCGACTTTTTAATGGGACGGGAAGCATTAGAGATATCGGTTTCTCCAGCGCAGAATTTCTTGAAACCCCCACCAGAACCGGATACCCCAATGGTTACTTCTACTTCCTGGTTTCCATTCTTAAATTCTTCTGCCATTGCTTCAGAAATAGGAAACACAGTACTGGAACCGTCAATCTTGACTTCAGCACTGGTAGCTACTTGAGTTTGGGTATCGCTACCGCCACAGGCAGTAGTCAGGACAAGAGTTAACAAAGACAAATGAATTAGTAAATTTTTTTTGCAGTTCATAGACTCCTCTCAAACTGTTACCTTGACAGTTACCCATATTATAGCTAACCTAAATGATTTGAGCACCTCGCCAGAGCACCTCGCCTGACAGTTGCACCTTCTGGAAGGGGGGATCTTGGGGGAATCTACCGTTAGTACTTGTACAAATGATTTAGGCTCACTATAACAAATAATCAACAAAATCAAATCTAAGTTGAAAGTAATATCAAATCCTGATAATCACCTACACTAAAATATCAAAAAAAATTTCTTTTTATGCATTATTAAGCATTTAACCGGAGCTGATATAAGTTAGACCTAAACCTGCTCTTTGAATTCTGCCCCTTTTCAAAGAATCAGTATTTTTTATTATCTCTTTATAGTAGAGTCTTTAATGGCAATTTTTTGTTAACATTTGGTTAAAATACAGTTAAATTTAGATTATAGCGACCAGCGCTCTTAAGACGAAACTGAGAACTGGTTTAGCTGCGTTTACTGCAATAAATTGTAACCACTCATACTACAGTTTATAGAGTAATATGTTGGAAAAAGAAATCCCACGACTTTAAAGACGTGGGAGAAGTAGCTTAATAAGCTAGAGTTTCCAGAGTTTCCTGGAGATAGCATCTCACCCGGTAATCCAGACTAGCACCGTGTACAGGGGCATTTGCAAGAGATGATGCCGAGTGCGTCCCTACCCTATCAGCAGTTCGTTCTTGCTGCCAACACTTAAACCCAGAACTGTTAGCGATCGCTTGTTTTAAACTTGACCATATTTTCTTGTCGTTGTCAAACTGGTGTTCTAGAGAAATCGTTCTTAGCTCTGACATTTGCACTTTCAATTTATCCCCAATTTAGCTTGACTTCTAGCATAGCTCACATTCCGGGTACAGTAAAATCCTTAGTGATTTCTTCTACTGGATAAGGTTCTCTAGCAGCAAACTTCTCCTCGCTTGTGAAAAGGAGTCCCAAAACACTAACAGGTACTTGGAAAAACAAATTACTCAGAAGAAAAGCGAAAGCTGCTATAAACATACCGAGAATGCGCCATGGGGGGATAAAGTGGGCAAAGGCTGCCGCTATGGGAGCAAGTCGATAGAGTTGCCAGAGGACGAACAACATGACTATGGCGGCGATCTGGGGGTGGGGCACTAAGGAGATCTGTTACCACAGATCCCACTCAACACCCGCTGCTGATTGCTTTTCAATCTTGCCAAAATCTTCCTTTGCTCGTCGGTCATCTCTTCCGGCTTGACGGCGAGAATCAACAGACTGAAGATAGAAAAAGGACGCTGCCACTGCATCCACAATACGGGAACTATTCCCACTCCTACTAAAAAAAGCAGCTCCAGCCAGAAAAATGGCAGGGGAGTTCCCACTGCTAGTCCTAGCCATACAATTTGTATTAACAAAGGAACTAGCGCTATTCCAGCAAGATGAATCCATAGAAAAATATTACTTTTCATGGTCATTTGTGGATATGCATAAACACATAATCATATAATAATAAAGTTAGCTGAAAACAGGGGATATATAGGGATACCCCACACTCGTATCCCGCCTAATAAGTCAACCATGGCAAAGGCTTGAAACCCCTAATGAGAAGAAAGACTGCGACGCTTCATTACCATTTGGTAAGCCTCGATAATATCCCCTTCCTGCCAATCATGGAATTTATCGGAGCCAATACCGCATTCGTAACCAGCATTGACTTCCCTGACATCTTCCTTGATCCGTTTGAGAGAATCGAGGCTGCCCTCGTATATTACTTCCCCTTTGCGGCGAACCCGCATCAAGCGGTTGCGCACCATTTTACCGGAAAGGACATAGCAACCAGCCACAGCACCGCGACCCACGGTGAAAACAGCTCGTACTTCCGCTTCTCCATGGCTCTCTTCCACCTCTTCTGGATCCAGCAGACCTTCCATGGCTCCCTGAATATCATCCAGGAGCTTATAGATAATGTTGTATTCCCGAATATCCACACCCTCTTGGTCCGCAGCCTGACGGGCGCCATTGGCTAAACTGGTATTAAAGGCAATAATTACTGCCCCACTAGCAGCGGCTAAATCCACATCTGTCGACCTTACTTCTCCGGGAGCAGCCAAAAGAAGGCGGATTTGCACTTCATTTTGGGGTAACTGTTTCAGGGAGCCTATAATTGCTTCCACCGAGCCTTGGACATCTGCCTTCAAAATCAGATTCAGCTCTTTGAGAGAACCTTCCTGAGCGCGCGAGGAGATACTACTGAGGCTAATGCGACGGGAAGACATGGCTTGTTGGAGGCGAGACTGACGTTGAGCTGAACTTCGCGAATTCGCAACAGAGCGAGCTTCTTTTTCATTGGCAAAAACATCAAACTCATCCCCGGCGGCGGGAACTTCATTTAAACCCAAAATCTCCACGGCAAAAGAAGGAGTAGCTGCTTCTACTTTCGTCCCTCTATCATCAATCATGGCTCTGATCTTGCCTAAAACTGAGCCGGCGACAATAGTATCTCCTACTCTGAGGGTGCCATTTTGCACCAGCAGGGTAGCCACAGGACCGCGAGTGCGATCTAGATGTGCTTCAATCACCGTCCCTTTAGCTGGGCGATGGGGATTGGCAGACAGTTCTTCTAATTCTGCCACCAGCACAATCATCTCCAGCAGACTGTCCAGGTTGTCGCCCTTGAGAGCACTGACAGGAACCATGATGGTATCCCCACCCCAATCTTCCCATACCAAACCCAGTTCCATCAGCTCTTGCTTTATCCGTTCGGGCTGTGCATCAGGTTTGTCTATTTTATTAATTGCCACCACAATGGGCACTCCGGCGGCTTTAGCGTGACTGATGGCTTCCCGTGTTTGGGGTTGAACCCCATCATCGGCAGCAACTACGAGAATGGCAATATCCGTGACTCGGGTTCCCCTTGCCCGCATAGCTGTGAAAGCTTCGTGACCTGGAGTATCGAGAAAGACAATTTGTTGTGTTTTATCTTCATGCTCCACATCCACGTGATAAGCACCAATGTGTTGAGTAATACCTCCCGCTTCTCCTTGTGCTACTTTTGTTTGTCTGATCGAGTCCAGGAGGGTAGTTTTGCCGTGATCTACGTGACCCATAATTGTAACAACGGGGGGACGGGGAAGGAGATGATCTTTATCTTTCGCCTCAAGCATCTCTGTTCGGATGAGTCCGGTGGATTCTTCCTCGGGAGTTTCCACTTTAACTCCTAGTTCCTCTGCTACGAGACGAGCAGTATCCAGCTCAAGAGTTTGAGTTATATTGACGGGAATACCTTTGAAAAACAGAAGCTTGATAATTTCAGTTTCTGGGGTTTTGAGGAGATCGGCAATTTCTCTGACAGTCAAACTGCTTCTTAGAACTACTTTCTGAGGACGCTCTTGTACTTTGCGCGCTCGTTCATTCTTGGATCGATGCTCCCGGAGGGTGGTAATTTTGCCCTGTTTGGGAGTAATTCTGCGCGAGTTAGCACTTGATCGGGTCTTTTCCCTCGGCTGTGGGCTGGCTATTGAAGGTTTAGGGGGACGAGCAACGGACAGACTCAAAGACATTGGCAGGGATCCTGTTTCTCGAAGGGAGCCGAGCACCTCATCTTCATCTTCGATAACTAATTTGCGCCTAGCTTTCTTGCTGCCCGCCTTAGGTGATTTTGCTTTTTTCTCTTCAGAATCATCTTCTCCCTCTTCCCATTTTTTACCTTTAGTCGGACGGGTCAGAGTGGGGCGCTTAAGTCTTTTCGGCTCCGGCTTTTTGGGCTGATGGTTGGTCGAATCAACAGCCGCCAAATCATTCTCTTCTGGTGCTGTGTCTGAGAGGGTGATGACTGTCTCCTCATCACTAGGCGATTTTAGTCTTTGGGGTCTTTGCAGTAAAGACCGATCTGGCAAAACAATACGCTCTTTTTTCTTGGTTTCTGTCCTCCCTTGAGCACCGGTCGAGTTCTTCGACTTAACCCTTGGTTTTTGTTCTGGCAAATCTATGACGGCGGGGCTCTCTTGGTCTGCTTTCCTCTTTGAGTTCGACTCAAGTCCGAACCGAGAGCCGCTCTTTTTCACAGGACTTGGTATCGCTCTCTTGGCTTGTGCCATGCCCAAACTGCCCTGGGTTTGTCGGGACGGAGGTTCTATCAGTTTGAGATTAACTCCAGCCGCAGCATTTGCAACTTTCTTTTTTGGGACGCAAGCGGCACCTTCGGTGTTGGAAGCAGGAGATTCTACCTCAACTTTTTGGACTTTCGGTTTTCCTTCAGAAGAGGACTGGTTTGGCTGTTGCAGCTCGGTCTGCCTTTTTGGTGGAGAAGAAAGAGCAGTAGGGAGATTATCATTGGATAGAGATTTCTTTCTCGCTGTCCAGGAGGGTTTTGACTGGGGTCTTGGAGGAGGTGGAGCTAACATCGAAGTTGCCTTTCCACCATTCCTGTATTTTGCGGACGTCACGGAACGCTGGCGATTGTGCTTGCGGATTGCCAGGATTTCCTGTTTGTATTTTTTCTTATTTGACTCTTCGGATTCTCCTGAGGAATTAGTCCCGTCCGACCCAGAAGAGGTACGACCCTGACTTTTACCAGACAGGTGTGTGGTGGTATATCGCTCCGCTGCGGATCTAACTAGTTCTGCCTGGGATTCTGTAATGGTGCTACTGTGGTTTTTAACCGACACATTGAGCTGTTCGCAAATTTCCAAGATATTTTTGTTGTCCAGATTCAATTCTTTTGATAAGTCGTAAATTCTAACTTTTTCGTTGTTCATCCACTATGCCCCTTTATACTACCAGTTTTTGTCATTCCCTGAATAAATGCTTCGTAATTGTGACAGCGAGTCACAATCCTAAATAATTGTTCATTTTCCTAAAAACCAGGCAATTATCAAAACAGTTCTCTTTATTACAGGTTGTTTAATATTTGTCCGGAATTACAGTCAGCTCGCCCAGAAGGATGATTTTCCCGGACCCAACGAAGGCCAAGTCCGGAACCTCGCGGTCGAGAATGATGGGAGTTTGTGCCTATAAGATAGGTTTATTTACCATGTTGATGTCACGATCCGCTACGCGGATCCCTTCGGGCGCGCGGTAGAATTGTTAGCACGTCCGCCAGCGATAAACTCTGATAGATATGTTCCGGAACAGTTGCTTTGAGCGATCGCCCCAGTTTATTTTTCTGTCTTGCCACCCGCAGACATTCAGCCGACCGACATATGTAAGCAGAACGTCCCATTCCCTTTTCTAATTGTACCTCCCGGGATAGGTAGACTCTGACAATCCGCCAGAATGACTCCTTGGCTCCTACTTTTCGACAACTAATGCAACGGCGGTAATTGGTCTTCATCGGAAGTTTTGCGGTTCGCGTATTTGTTGTTAGCCCATGAGGATTTCGTCAAATCAGAAATCCTTCTCCTCTATCTGGTGGGTCTTTTTAGGACTGTGATTTAAACCTCTTCAAGAGTCACCCGCGTTGACCCTGATCCTGCTTCAGAGTACTTAGCGGTATCCTTAATATCTATTTTCCAACCCGTCAGCCTGGCTGCAAGGCGGACATTTTGTCCTTCTTTACCAATTGCTAGACTCAGTTGATCTTCTGCAACTAAGACGAGGGACTGTCGCTCTTCGGGATTGACGAGAAGTACTTGATCTACTTGGGCGGGGCTGAGGGCATTAGCGATATAGGTAGCAGGATCAGGGGACCAACGGATCACGTCTATTTTTTCTTCCCGCAGTTCGTTTACCACAGCAGTGATACGGGAACCTCTTGCTCCAATACAGGCTCCCACTGGATCCACATCTCGCTCATAGGTATCTACAGAAATTTTTGTTCTCGGACCCACATGACGAGAGGGAGGATTTGCTTCTCTGGCTATGGCAATAATCCGGACAATTTCTTCTTCAATTTCCGGCACTTCATTTTCAAACAGATAAACCACTAAACCAGCAGCAGCACGGGAAACAATTAGTTGGGGACCCCGGTAAG
>JACONB010000083.1 GCA_014323965.1 Prochloron sp. SP5CPC1
GTAATTCGCCCACAGCATCTTTGAACCCCCGGCGGGCCGACTGCGAAGAAAGATGAATGAAAAAATGCCTTTACCCTTTAATCCCCGATCGCCCGAATTTCGGGCCAACCCCTATCCCACCTATGATTACCTGCGGAGTCACCATCCTATCTACTATCGACCCGAACGAAAAGATTGGGTGCTGACGCGCTATGCTGATATTGTGGAAGTCCTCAAAAACCCTAGCTTTGGCCGTTCCGAGGGAGGACTGGCAAACCTGATGACGGCAAAGCAAGAGCAAATTCACAAATTCCTGTCCCTCCGTCAGGAAAGTCAAAGACTGATGAAGCTGTGGTTAGTGCTGCTCAATCCACCCAATCATACTAGAATCCGTCACTTGTTGCGCACTCCCTTCACTCAATCGCGCATTCAAGCCTTGCGCTGCCAAGGGCACGCTTCGCGCCCGCACATTCAGGCGAAAGTTGACGACTTGATCGAGAGATTTAAAGATCGGGGCAAAATGAATATTATTCACGATCTAGCTTATCCCCTCACCCTCGGTGTAAACTGCGAGATATTGGGAATTCCAGAAGCAGAATGGCATCCCCGCTTCCGGCAGTGGTCTGAGAACTTGTCCGTAGTGGCGGATTTGGACGTGACCCCGATCGACAACGAACGAGGTCTGCTGGCGATCGCGGGTTTAGCTGAATACTTCCGCAGTTGGATTGCTAAATGCCGCAGCGGGTCTGAGGCCCAAGATAACCTTATTAACGCCCTGATTAAAGCGGCAGATGAGGGTAAATTAAGTGAAGAAGAACTTTTAGGCAATTGCATCATGATGTTTGCAGTCGGACATTCCTCGACTGGGAATTTAATTGGCAGCAGCATACTCACATTACTGAATCATCCAGATCAGCTACAGTTGCTACAAGCAGATCCGTCAAAAATAGAAATGACCATATCTGAAGTCCTGCGCTATGAAAGTCCGGTTCAGGGGATCTCCCGTACAGCGATGTCCGATATCGAACTATCAAATCAAACCATTCATCGAGGTGAAGTAGTCAATTGTATCATCGCTGCTGCCAATCGAGACCCGGCCCAGTTCCCCGACCCCGACAAGTTTGACATTAGACGTCAACCCAATCCCTACCTTTCTTTTGGTCGAGGAATTCATAACTGTATCGGCAAGCACTTGGCTAAATTAGTAGCAGAAATTGCCGTGGGAACGCTAGTGCGCCGTTTGCCCGGGTTATCCTTAGCAACGGCATCTTTAGAATGGGAGGACAGTTTTCTCGGGCGCGGTTTGAAATCATTGCCTGTCGCCTTTTGAATACAGCAACCAACGCATCGCCCAGTCGTGTTTGTGCGCCTCTTCCAGTTCTGCAACCGTGAAAACCAGTCCAACTTCAGCGCCAAGTTTCACGAAGCTTTCTAAGTCAGGGCTACTATTCAGGGATAAAACTCGATTTTTTAACCCTTCATCGGCACGTACTTGCTGAATAAATTGTAAAGCAGTTGGGATAGACATAAACTTGCTCAAGAGGGGAGATTAACTTCAATCGGACGATAGAACATGGCAAAGCGATCGCGCACGTCCCCAGCGTCATTGAGCACAAAACCTTCACATTCTACCCAAGCGTGGGCCTCAAAATTAGTAGCTTCTCGTCGTACCCCAATGCGCAATTCGCTATCAATTCCCTGGTGACGCAGCAAACCCCACAGCACCAGGGACTTTTGCAGGCATTTGGCCCAAGGTTGGCAATATTTTACTGCCAACTGCACCATCCGAGTTGTCTTCACAACTTTGGAGATGCGATCCGGTGTACCCACCGGATCCGCGCTACTGCGCGGCCCGCCATTTGGCAGGGGCATTTTTGCAGCCGGTAGCAGTCGTGCCAAACCCGCTTGCGTCCACTTTACTCTCCCCCATTTTAAGGATAGAGCCACTAGGGGTAGCAAGAGAAGTGCTTGCAGCAACAGCCAGCGCGAAAGGCGACCCAGGCCCCAAAAACTGCGGTATTTACGAATCCCTAACTTCAACCAGTCCATTTGCTAATAATTCTGCAATGAGATTTTCTACATCCTGCCGTAACTGTTCTGGCTCTACTTTATACTCGAGGAGTAAGGCATCGATCGCTGTCTGAATGGAGTCTTTTGCTGTCAGGGTTTGCCAGATCCGCGTACCGACATCATCCAGGCCAAAATACTTTTCAGTTTGGAGGTTCAGCAAAACTGACTCCCCTGCCAAGTCTTGAGCCAGAACATTCGGCGCCGCTGATATTTTCCGCTCCAATGAAAATTGCAACATTCTTTTTTTTGATTATGGATTACTTCTTAGGAAAATATCATGGATGAGACATTCTATCAAGTCTTATCCTGATATAGCAACTTGGTATAACTTGGAATCAGTACATAAGTAAATTAGCATTAACTATTGATTTAAATATTAATAAGCATAATAAGTGCCCCTACAACTGGTTATTGTTGCTATCGATAATTTCCCGCTTGGGTTTCAAACATTTGAGCGTAAATATCTCCTTTCTCTATTAACTCACTATGAGTACCCCATTCTACAATTCGTCCCTGTTCCATGACGTAGATTCTATCTGCTATTCTCACAGTAGACATGCGATGGCTAATTAAAATCGCAGCAGTATTTTGAATCAATTGACGAAACTGTTGAAACACTTCATATTCTGCTTTCGGATCCATCGCTGATGTAGGTTCATCTAGAACAATAATTTGAGAAGAGCGCAAAAAAGCTCGTGCTAAAGCAATCTTTTGCCATTGGCCAATACTGAGTTCTTCCCCTTGCTCGAATAACTTTCCTAAAATTGTTTCATACCCCTGGGGTAATTGCCGAATTAAGGCATCGGCACCAGACCGACGAGCCGCTGCTTCAATTTCCTTTAAACTAGGAAGTAAATCAAGATTGCCTAGGCCAATATTATCTTGAGCGGAAAAATGATACTTGGCGTAATCCTGAAAAATAATACTGATTTGACGGCGTAAGTCAGAAACAGAAAAATCTCGAAGATTAACCCCTTCTAAATAGATATTCCCTGCTGTAGGATCATAGAGACGGCAGAGCAACTTAATTAAAGTGGTTTTACCGGAACCATTCTCACCGACGAGGGCGATGGTTTCCCCTGGTGCAACTCTCAGGTTAATCTCGTGAAGTGCCTGACGTTGGGTATTGGGATAGTGAAAACTGACTCGATCGAACACAATCCCCCGCCGTAAAACTTGAGGCAATACCCTGGTATTCTTAGGTTCCAAAACTTTAGGTTTTAATTCCAAAAACTCATAGAGGTTTTTCAGGAATAGATTATTCTCATACAAGCCAGATAAACTGGTTAAAAACTGCTTGAGTGAACTTTGCCCCCGCTGCATTGCTTGATAATAAAGGGCTAAGTCCCCCAAAGTGATTGCTCCTTGTACTGCTTGATAAACAATATAGCCAGAAGCTGCCAAGAGGAATCCGCCACCCAAAACTTGAGTGCTGAAGTTTATGATAGCTTGCTTGGTTGCAATGGCCAGTCGTTCTTGGTATATTTTTTCCTGTAGGTTGCGAAACCGCGATCGAAATAATGCACCCAAATCAAATAAACGCACCTCTTTGGCAAACATTTCACCCGTGAGCAGCAAACTCAAATAACGAGCCTGACGCTGCAAAGCAGTACGTTTACGTTGCCATTGGTAAAGCACACGAGCATACTTAACTCGCACGAATGCTCGGGGGAGGGTAGCCACAAATAACACAGCTGCAACTCCCCAATATAGTGAGAAAAGCAATCCAGTTAGAGCAACTAAGGCAATGCCATTTTGCAACACCTCTGCCAGCAAGGTGAGAATGCGGTTGGGGCGAAAAGAGGCTTCGTGTTGTGCCCGTTGGAGCGTGTCGTGATATTGGGGATTTTCGTAGTATTCTAGGTCAACCTCGATGGACTTACCATGAAGTAAATCCTGCATGAAATTTGTTACTTTCTCGCTTTGTGCCGTATTGACCACTTCAGTTAAGCTAGTCAGCATCATTCCTAAAAGTGCAATAGCACCTGCCAAAAGCAATAGGGGTATAAGCTCTTGGAATGTAGTGATTGGATTATTGATATTGGCTGTGTTAGCGGTAGGAAAGCTGGTGCTAATACCGTCTATAATTAACTTGGTGAGGTAGAGAGAAGCGATCGGCAGTAAGCCTTGAGTCAACAGGAGAATGAGCCGAGCTGCTGTCCAGTTGGGAGCGGCACCCCAGACTAATCGCAAAGCAGGAATTAGATATAAACCTTGTTTAACTTTGCCTTTAAGATTTTGCTGCATTTCATACGTTAATCGTTGGGAAGTTGAATTTGGGGGGATAATGCTTAGTAGTGCTATTTGGATTTTGTTAGTTGGCTTTTTTGCAAGTCAAATTGCCCGTCGTTTGCTCCTTCCTCCCCTAATTGGCATGATTTTAGCAGGGATTGTCCTCGGACCGGAAGTAGGCCATCGCATTAGTCCCGGAGTTCTGAATGCAGCGGATCGCCTCCGGACTGTGGCGGTAATGATTATCCTTATGAAAGCTGGTTTGGGGTTAGATAGGGAAAAACTCGCTCAACAGGGAACTGTTGCTTTAAGATTGGGTGTACTCCCTGGGATATGGGAAGCAATTATAGTTGCGATCGCCTCTATTTTTCTCTTTAAGTTTAATTTTGCCACTGGTTTATTACTGGGTTGTATTGTTGGTGCAGAATCTCCCGCAGTTATCGTACCAGGAATGTTGCAACTCAAAAGTGCTGGTTGGGGGGTGAGTAAAGGGATTCCTGATGCTATTTTGACTGGCAGTGCTTTATCTGATGTGCTGTTATTATTGCTATGCAAGCTTGTTGCTCAATTTCATAGGTCAGGGGGAGTTGGATCTAAGTTTACTCCAATTACTACCGTTGCAAGTTTTGCTCCAAGTTGGGTTAGCAGTGTTAATTGGTTATTTGACTGCTCTGGGACTTATTTTCTTGTTAAGGAAGCAAAACTGGAGCCAAAATAGCACTCAAGATATTGTTCTAACAGCGGTTTTTGCCTTATTACTGGTAATTATAGCAGAAGTTTTGCCTTATTTTTCAGGTTATTTAGCTGTTATGGCTTTGGGATTTTTTCTTGTCATTTTAGCTCCTCCCTTAGGATGAAGATTGCGCACTGGATTTGATATTTTGTGGATAGTAGGGGAGATAGTCTTATTTGTCTTGCTGGGAGCAAGTATTCAACTGGATATACTGGGAAATATGCTCTTACCGGGTATTTTACTTTTAGCAATTGGCTTGCTTTTGGGCAGAACAATCGGCTGGTATTTATCTACCTTGGGAAGTAATTGGAATTGGCGAAAAAGATGGTTTTTGCTGCCGGGAAATTCAGCGAAAGCCACAGTACAAGCTGCAATTGGGGGAATTCCCTTGGCCCGGGGAATTGAAGGGGGGGAAACTATGCTAGCCATCGCCGCCCTTTCTATCTTAATTACTGCACCCTTCGGCGCTTGGGCAATTCCTACCTTTGCACCGAAATTGTTAGTTAAAGGAACTGTAAATCCGACGAAAGTATCTCTTTCTTCTCCTACCTTATTCCTAGCAGCAATAGATACTTCTGGCAATTCTCTAGCAGTATTGACCAAGGTAGCAGATTTAGCCAGGCGGAGCAACGGGGAAGTAATTGTTTTGCCCATAGTGAATAAAGAGGATAATCAAGTCATTGCAAAACTGCGCCAGCAAACTAAACAATTACTCTTAGACATTGACTATCAATTTATCACGGCAATTGATGATCCTGGGGATTCAATTGTCCTCGTAGCTGAAGAATATAGAGCCACAGCAATTGTGCTGGGAAAACAAAAATACGAACTAGAGTTACAAAATTGTAACATTCCGATTATTTTGATATAATAGTGCTAGAATAAAATAACTCAAAAAAAAGGAAAGGAGCAATGTCCATAGCAAAACTAACCCGGTCACAGCAGGTTCAATTAAATCTCCCAAAACGAGAAACCCTGCTTACCATGTATGACTTACCCAGTGAGGAGGAATCCGGTTTGCCCGATGAATATCACCTGTTACAATCAGAATTGTGTACCGCTACATTTTTTCCTGAATTTTCCCCGGATAAAATTTTTGTAGCCAGCGATTTAAATCTGTACTACGATAGCAATCATACCCAATGGTACAAACGTCCCGATTGGTTTGCAGTGGTAGGGGTAGATAGACTCTATGAAAGACGCTCACTCCGTTTAAGCTATGTTATCTGGCAAGAAAAAGTAGCCCCGTGTGTGGTGATAGAATTTCTGTCCCCCAGTACGAGAAATGAAGACTTAGGAAGGAGCAAACCGAAAGGGAAACAACCGACAAAATGGGAAGTTTATGAGCAAATATTGCGCATTCCTTATTATATCGTCTTTGACGGGATAACCAAGGAAATACGTCCCTTTCATTTAACTAAAAACGGTTACCAGCCCCTGGAAATAAACGCTTCTAAAGTGTGGTTACCCACTCTGAACATAGGTTTGGGACTGTGGTGGGGAGAATATCGGGGTTGTGAACGACAGTGGTTACGGTGGTATGATGTCCAAGGAAATTGGCTGACAACTGAGACGGAAAGGGAACGAATGGCTAAAGAATTGGCTCAACATGAAAAAGCATTAGCAGAACAACGAGTACAGCAGTTGTTAGAGCGTTTGACGGACGCGGGAATTGACCCTGATTTCCGTTAAGAGAGCAAGACCAACATTTGGACGATGGTCTTTGCTTCTTTAACTAAAGAGGATACCCCACACTAACTCATTGCTGTAACCGTAGCACAAACTATAAAACCCTGTTATTCCTAAGATAGATAATATGTAAGTAGATATATCACGGTTGAAAGCCAAGGTAGCACCGACAATATTCAAAGATAGACTGAATAACGAGTAACAGATGAGCAAAATCAATCTATAAGCCGTTATCTATCTCATCCATAGTGGTAGAACAAATCCCAGTTCCTTCTAAAATCCCACCTATCGGGGCTACGAGAGTGAATGAAATACCTATAGCCATACCCACAACCATATTACTAGTAATCCAAAAGAAACCAAAATAGACAGGAAGAGGAAAAACTAAACATTGTAAAATCTGTGACTAGGCGATCGCTAACGCTATAACAGGGAACGGGGGCGGCAGCGTCATCGATGGTGCCCTACAAACTCTGCGACTCTGCGACTCTGCGTGAAACTTTCATCATCCTTCAATTAACTGAACAAACTCCCGTAAAACCTGATCAAGACGCTCCCCAGCCACCCTGACAAAATCATTATGACCTGCTTCATCTACCCAGAGAGATAGTTTAGGTGAAGGTGCAG
>JACONB010000084.1 GCA_014323965.1 Prochloron sp. SP5CPC1
GTGTAAGGTCATTTTAAAGCCTCCTCCATTGATAATTTATAATTAAATGCCGTGACTTTTGCCAATTACCCAATGACGGCGGAAAAAACGAGCTAGAGCTGATTCTTCTAGGGATAAATAAATCGGTCGCCCGTGAGGACAAGTCCGAGGGTTGCGGGTATGCTTCCACTCATCTAACAGCCTCTGCATTTGGGTTAGATTCAAAGGAGTACCATTGCGAATAGCACTGCGACAGGCGATCGCCGTTTGTGCTGCTTCTAAGTCTCCACCCAAACTCAATTCTATCAGAGCTGGGGCAATATCATCCCGCTCTTTTAACATAGCAGGAATTGTTCGCACAGCCCACAAATCTTCCCCGAAGCATTCTACCTCCAAACCCAACCTTTCTAACTGTTCCAATTGGGTGATTTTTAACTGACTCAGAACTATGGGTTTTTCTAAAGTGACTAACTCCCAAGAATCTTGCAGTTCCTCGTACAAAACCCGTTCGTGGGCAATATGCTGCTCTATTAACCAAATTCCCCCACTGTGTTCTGCTACTATATAAGTATTGCTCACTTGAGCAACTGCTCGCAATTGGAAAACATCGATATTTGGGTTGGTTTTGGGGGCTGGTTCTTCTGGGGGTGTTGTTTTCAAGTCCTTATTGAGATGATAAGCTCCTTTCTTTTCGGAAGCTTTGAGTAATTGGGTTAAACGTGGATTTTCTGCTTCGGGAAAATTACCAGGATTTATTCTTAAAGCTTTCTCAATGGCTTTTTCTAACCCTTCTTGCAATGATTCCAAGTCTTGCAAATAGATTTCTACTTTTGCTGGATGACGATGAAAGTCGATCTTACTGGGAGGGAGGTGTAAATGAAGGAAACAAATAGGATAGCGATGACGAGGTAATGTCCTGGAAAATGCTGATATGGCAGTTTGCTCTAATTGGGGCGATCGCACTACTCTCCCATTTACTGCTATTTTAAGCCAATCCGCCTTAGGTCGATGGCAGCGATCAGGCAAACCAATCACTAATTCCAGGTGGGATAATCCTGAAGATGTAGTTATTTCTTCTTGCAGCAGTTGCAAATCGCTTACTCGCACCTGTTTGAGAATTTGGGGTATAATATCTATGGCAGCCATACCAGGACTAATTTTCAACCAAGGGCGCTCTTTGAGCAAAACGAGCCAAGTAACCTGAGGATGGCAGAGAGCCATGTTTCCGATGATAGTTTGGATGGTTTTGAGCTGTTGGGAGATTGAGGGTAAGCCTTTCCGTCGTACTGGCCAATTGCCAAAGAGGTTGGCTACGGTTACAATAGTTCCAGGAGCCATAGCCACTGGTTCTTCTCTAACTACTGAGTCTTGGTGATAAACTAGACCCCAACCTGGGTTACTGCCTATCTTAGGACGAGATTTAATCTCTAAATCTGCCACTTGAGCTAAACTATGGAGAGCTTCCCCCCGAAACCCCAGAGTGGTGATGTTGTGTAAATCTTCCTGACTGCGAATTTTGCTGGTACTATGTCCCATAGCACAAACTCGCAAATCTGTCAAGGTCATCCCCGTACCATTATCAGCCACTTGGATGCGCCACAAGTCTGGTTCAAGAGCGATGGTGATTCTCGTGGCTCCAGCGTCTAAGGAATTTTCACCTAATTCTCGCACCACGGCAGCTATTGAATCCATGACCTCTCCAGCGGCGATGGTCTTGACTACATCCCTAGGTAGAGGTTGAATCGTAGATGTTTGGGGAGGACTTTGAGAGAGCATATAGTGATTATAGCACAATTTCTACTCACAACAATGGTGGCAACTCTTCCTTATCGGGGGCTGGCAAAAACTCATTATAGCATGTTATGACTACACTAGATCAAGATAAAACACAATAATTTCAATGAAAATACAAAGATGTTAGAAATATTATTCGCTTTATTCGTTTGTTTATCCCTAATCGCTTTAGCATTAATTATAGGACTAGCGCAGATGGCAGTTAAAGCTTCAACGACACTTTTTTTAAAAGCTGGTATATGTGTATTCAAACTATATTGTGCATTTGGTGTCACACTAGTGGCTATTTATCTTATGATTCATTATTTGTTTGAACCTTTGATGGATAGCAATATATTTTTGCAGCCTTTTATCTTTGGAGGAAATGATAAAATCACTTTTTCTCAACTTCACGTAGTTATTATAGTTAGCATATTTTTATTGTTCAATTTCAAAGTTATACGCAATGTGTCTAGGAGCAAATCGAGGTACAGATGGACGTACATATCCTTCGGAATTTTTTCTGTTATAATTAACGCTTTAATAATGATTATGATGACAGTGCTGCTGTCAGAACATGCATTATATAATAATATAATTGGCTTTGCTGTCTGTGCTTACTTTGGTTCCATCAATCTGTCTATCATTTTTTCCTATGCCTGGGATAAGCTAGTTTCTGAAGCACCTAAACGTTTTTTCAAGCTCAGAAGAATACCAGAAGATATTTTACATCAACATGCAAGTTGTGGAGGTACGATAGGAGCAGCTATTGCTCAAATTGCTTTTAGGCACAAAATAACTAGTGACAAGTTTCAGCCTACCTATCGCAAAACCGTGGCATATCACACAATTTTTCTAGTTATACTTATCATGGTCCGCATCATCCTCCACCCGGCTAACTAGCAAAACTAAACTCTTAGTGATCGCAAAGCGCCCGAAGGTTAGCACCTCGACCGTCGTTAAGCTAAGGGAGAATCTTGAGAGGCCACATGAGCACTATAGAAAAGCTCTATAAAGTTCTTGAGGAGCGGCAACTTGTTAGCTATTCAAATAACACGCGATAGAGAAAGCTAACCAATAGGCTAAATGGGCAGCTTTTCCGTTCTCGTGTCAAGTGGATCTTCGCACCTGAGCAGACATCTTGGGGAACGTGGATCCTTCCCACGGATGATTATCTTGAACACAGTAAACTTGGTCCTCTCCCTTTTAGAGAAATTGAATGGTTGGAGATAGACTCTGTAGAACGTCAATTTAGGGGCAGGCTTATCTGGGATAAAGAAATCGATCGTTCGGTTGAGGTTGCTTCAATTCTCACAAAATGTCGAGTAGCATTCACTCAATCAGCCAATATCTACAGGATTTGGGGCTATTGCGGTTCTACAATAGCTCATCCGCTGAATGAGCAGTATTGAGGTAAAATACAGTTTTGTATAGAACCACAGTGTCAAAACTTCTATAACCATGTACAACAAAAGCTTAATCATTTTATTAAGCATAGTAGCCAGCACTGGATTGCAATGTTGTAGTCTTAGTGATTTTACGAGCGGACCCCCCTCATCTTTAGTAGCAAAAGCTCAGTTTCAACCAGGAGTTAGAGGCAAAGTTCCATTTGAAGAACAATCCAGAATCCTGGTGGAAAACCTGTCTAAAGGTAAATTTTCAGAAATAGAGCAAACCTTAATTGAAGGAATCGAAAATTATTACATAACTCGTGGAGGCTCCTATTATTCCCATGCTGTCTTAGCCTATTCATTTGACACTTATTCCGATTATTTAGATGATAACTGGCTCAATGCTTTGAATATTTGGGTACAGGAGTCTCCTAGTAGTTCTTTGGCTTATACTGCACGAGCATATTTCCACTATTTTTATGGTTGGAAATTCCGAGGAGAGCGTTATACCTCTAAAACCCCTCCTGAAGCACTGGAAGCATATCAAAATCAAATTTCCTTGAGTCTTAGGGATACAGAAAAAGCTTTAGAACTGGATCCAACTAATCCTCTAGCTTTGCAAAATATGCTTACCATAGGACGAAATTATAGCATATCTCGAGATGTTTTCGAGGACTATTTTCAACGTGTCAACGAGCAAGTTCCTTTCTTTCTGCACGCCTACCAAGAAAAGTCTATATACCTGGATCCACGGTGGCATGGTAGTGAACAAGAAGTATTTGCCTTTGTGCGAAAGGCCGTTAAAACTTCTCCCAGAGAACTATTCCCCTCATCTTAGTCCAAGCTCATGCTAATTTCTGTTATTGTTATCCAGATAGGATTGCTTACTACGCGCGCCCTGGGGTTTGGGCTGAGGTTGAAGAAAATTATCAAAGATTGCTAGAAGACTTTCCAGAATCAGGGGTTTATGCCATGTGGTTTTCAGAAGCAGCTGAAGATGCAGGTCATGATGACCTGAGCCGACAATCCATGATGGAAGCTTTGCTGCGAGAGCCAAATAACCCAAAGATTCAAGCAAGAGCCAGGTCATTGGGAATATCTAATTGAGCGTATCATCAGCCGCGAATCACCACTACCATTTTTCGTTTATTATACAGAATAAGTAGTGGCGTGGCACACCTAAAATGGTCTCTTAGCGTAGGTTGGGTTGAGGGACGAAACCCAACATTGGTAAGGCTTATGGGTACTTCGTTCTACCCAACCTACAATTTAAAAGGTGTCACGATACTACTTTCTATTTTTATACAGTAAAAGGAAAATTTAGATGGTCCCATCGCTTCAGGTTTCTACTTCAATTTCTTTAGAAGAGTTCTTACAGTTACCAGAAACAAAACCTGCCAGGGAGTATAATTCAGGTCACATTCACCAAAAACCAATGCCACAGGGAAAACACAGTATTCTTCAAACCCGTTTATCTACTGCGATTAATCAAGTGGGAGTATCCCAGCAATTAGCTTATGGTATCGTAGAGTTACGATGTACTTTTGCAGGGAGTTCCATCGTTCCAGATATAGCAGTCTTTGAATGGTACCACATCCCAGTGGATGAGTTGGGGGAAGTGACAAATCGATTTACAATACCTCCAGACTGGATTATTGAAATTCTCTCCCCAAACCAATCTCCCAATCGAACAATCCAAAAAATTATTCTTTGTTTAAACAACGGTACTCAGTTAGGTTGGTTTATCGACCCTGAAGATAGATCGGTGATGATTTTTCAACCGGGAAAATTACCGTCGGTGAAGTGCGATGAAGATACTTTACCAGTTCTCGGGGTTCTGGAAGATTGGTCAATAACGGTGGCGGATTTGTTTGGTTGGTTGAAATTAACTGGATAAATAAGAAGAAAGGGAGAAAGGGAGTGAGGAGAATCAGCCGCGAATCACCACTATGTCTTGTATAAACTCTCGCTAGGGAAATCTAGCCCCTGCAAAATCTAAGTGTTTAACGACCCGCTTTCATTATGACTATTCGTACAACCACTACTGCCAAATTACAGCAGCTTCCCGAATCACTTTTACAGGAAGTTGATGATTTTATCGACTTTTTAGCCCACAAGCATCAATCTAGGATTGCTGATGGCAAATCCCCACGTAATGTTGTTGACACTTGGGCAAAATGGTTTGAGTCTGTTGATTGCGATAACCAAACTCCAGCAGAACCAACCAGCGAGTATCAGCAACTCCTATTAAACAAGTATCGTCAACAAGGGTTAGAGCTATGATCCTGTGCGATGCAGGAATATTGCTGTGCCTTGTTGATCGCACTCAGCCTCAACACCGTGCTTACAAAAGTGAGATTTTGCGTTTGACAACACTACTCGTTACAACCTGGTCATGCTTGACAGAAGCCATGTATCTTGCCCTGCATCGTGGTGGTTGGCAGATGCAAAAACAGTTAAGGCAGTTTCTTTTAGACAAACTGCTGATAGTCTACGACATTCAGGAAAGTGATTACAGCCGTTTGTTGGTATTGATGGAGAAATACCGAGATCGACCATTAATTCAACTTCCGAGGAAGTTCAAAGAGCCTCCTTCTGGAAGTCTTACCATGATAGCATTTCAGAACCAAAAATCCGTAGGGGGGTGAAAATGCCTATAATAATTGCTAATTATTATCAATAATCACAGAATAAGCAGGCTTCAAGCCGTTGCTAGGTAAGCTTTTCAAGGGTGTCAACGAAATAATAAGGGTTTCAGCGATCGCCCAACCCCCTTGATTTACATTTTGTTACAATGCTTCAAACCATGATTTGGCAAGGACTTATAACACTACGCATTCTTGATTAGGACGAATTAATGTGATGAAGAGTTCTTAAAAACAAAGTCGCTATGCAGCTTTTCACAAAACGTTACCCTTTCCCCTTTCCCCAGCGCGTAGCGCTATAGTACTTGGTGGGCGATGCCCACCCTACTAAAATAGCTGGTTTTCCTGTGTCTAAAGCTACCTTGACTTATCGTAAATTATTAACAAAAGCTTTATACCAGTTCCGTAATATTTTTTTCTGAATTAGCCCTTTCGAGAAAGTTGACGTTTTGACTCTAAGGATTGCAATTTTTCTGGTCTACGCACTTTAAGTACCGAGTTTAACTTAATGATTACGGCGATAGTCAATGTAATCATCCCAATCGTCCTGTCTAACATCAATACTGGGATCATGATAACAGTAATCAGGCAAGTCATAAGTTTCATTTATCTCTTCTGACTGATAACTGCGGTATTCGTTTGTTCTGCTCTTGACAAAATCTCGAAATGCCGAAGTTAATGCTTCTTGATCTAACCACCAACCTTCCCTTTCATTATTAGGATTAAGAAGCCTGCAATTACCGAAAATCCAGTTTCGTTGAATGCGCCAACCTTGAAACTATTCAAGGTCTTACCAAAAATAATGTCCACCTGCTGTTTTAAAGGTTAGGTTAGGCAACGTCTTTATTTTTTTAACAAGATGAGGGTTTTTAGCAATGGCAATTAAACCAGTCTTTAGCGCCAAAGTAGAACTAATAGTTATTTAGGAGGAGGTGAACAATTATTGTAATTATTTATCGCAAAAAGTAAAGTTTGTTGAGAAAGAGGTAATTATAGTCATTCACCTCAATATTAGGACCCATGGGCGAGAACAGTGAGCACCGAATTGTTTAAGAGTCCAATCGGGGTGGGCATCGACAAAGGCGCGAAATTCATTGAGGTACCTAATTTTGGCGTTATGGGCTACCCGGTAATTTTTAGTAGGTTTGAGAGAACCAGTGGTGCGCATTGTTTTATTTTTGAGCAAGGTTTGCGCTCATGAGTAATTCCTAGTCGTTGGAAACCCCGCGTCTTCAGACCGGGGAGGAAAACGCTTAGCGGCTTTAGCCGCAGTCCCCCACCAAGGGGGGGAGGGGGATAAACCCCTCTAACTCCTCTTTCGAGGGTAAAGTTCGCTTCGCCAAAGTTATCAGTCGGTACTTTTCCGGCAACACTGCCTTATCCCTCGTAAAGCTGTTTAATCACCCGATTCTAGAGCCTAGAACTAGCGACGCATTCTAGGGTAGGTCTTTAACTCTTGCCGATAACGGACTTTTTGGAATTGTCAACCCAAGATGTCAACTTTTTTGAGCAATTATTGCTATTTGATAACAAACCAATCGATGTAGGACCTAAGGCCCACTGTCGGGGTTGTGCCCCTGACCGGCACATCAAACGTGTGCTATACCTGCCCCGTTGCGCTATAGTACTTGGTGGGCAATGCTACATAAAATATATTTAATTATACATGATTTAATGCTTTAAAATTCAAAGCATTCCCCCTAACTTCCTTATTAATCTTCCCTTTTTCATAAACAACTTTCCCACCAACAATAGTAACTACAGGCCAACCAGTGAGGTTCCAGCCTTCAAAAGGACTCCAACCACATTTAGTTTCCAGTTCCTGGCGCAATACCGGACGATAAGTATCCAAGTCTACCATAACTAAGTCAGCATCCCAACCAGGAGCGATCGCCCCTTTATTAACAATACCATAAGCTTGAGCTGGACCTGCTGACATCCAGCGAGATACTTGACCTACCGTACAACGTCCTTCCATAGCTTGAGTTAGCATGAGAGGGAGAGAGGTTTCTACCCCAGGCATTCCCGAAGGACTATGGGGATAACCTTTCCCTTTTTCTTCCAATGTATGGGGAGCGTGATCCGTAGCAATGAAGTCAATCACCCCATCTAATAAAGCTTGCCAGAGGATATCATTGTTAGCTGGCGATCGCAAAGGTGGATTCATTTGCGCCAAAGTGCCGATTTGCCCGTAAGCGCTAGTATTCAAAAGTAAATGCTGGGGCGTCACTTCCGCCGTCACCCAACTGGGTTTAGTTTGGCGCAGTAATTCTGCTTCCGCACCAGTAGAAAGATGAAGTATATGCAAGCGACGGCGATATTTTTGGGATAATTTCAGGGCTAACTTAGTAGCATTGAGAGCAGCTTCTTCATCTTGTATTTCCGAATGTACTGCTGGATCAGTATTTCCGGCAAACTCTCGCCGACGAGCATTAATTCTAGCCTGATCTTCTGCGTGAACCGCAATCAAACGGTCTCCCTGTGCAAAAATCCTGTCTAGTACCCCTTCTTCCCCCACTAGCAACTCTCCATGAGCAGAACCCATGAAAATTTTTATCCCGCAAACAGGTTGAGCTGTGAGCAACTCCGCTAAATTATTTGCGGTTGCGCCGATAAAAAAGCCATAATTAACTAAGCACTTTTCTGCCCCTCGACGGAGCTTTTCATCTAAAGCAACTTGAGTGGTAGTGGAGGGGCGAGTATTGGGCATTTCTAAGAAAGAGGTAACTCCACCCTTAGCACAAGCGCGAGTAGCGGTAGAGAGGTCTTCTTTATGTTCTAAACCTGGTTCTCGAAAATGGACTTGAGGATCGATAACCCCGGGTAACAAAGTTAAACCGGTTCCGTCTAAGATATAATGGTCCTCAGCAGCTTCTAACTCAGTCCCAACAGAGAGGATTTTTCCTGAGGAGATCAGCACGTCCCCAATTCGGAACTCATCGTTGGGCAAGAGAATGCGGCTAGAACGAATTAACAATCGATTCTGATTTGACATGATATAATTGTAGTTATATTGACGAATGTATTTCTCTCAATTTACCTTTTTTTTAAGTTTATTTTACTATGACAGAGATAGTCAATCAAGAACCAGAGAAAAAACTTCAAACTAAAAATACCGTTAATCCTTGGCTCGAAGTAGCACAAACCCTAGGTACTGCGATTATTTTATCTTTTGGTATTCGTACTTTTGTAGCCGAAGCCCGTTACATTCCTTCAGCTTCCATGATACCTACCCTGGAAATTAATGACCGTCTGATTATCGAAAAAATCAGTTATCGTTTCCAAGAACCGCAACGAGGAGATGTGGTAGTTTTTAAGCCCACAGCTCGTCTCATCGAACAAAACTATAAAGGAGCGGCTTTTATCAAGCGGATAATTGGTCTTCCAGGGGACAAGATAGAAGTAAAAGGAGGTCGGGTGTACGTGGACGATCGACCTTTACAAGAAAAGTATATAGCAGAAGAACCTCAATACGATTACGGTCCGGTTACAGTACCCGAAGATAGTTACTTAGTATTGGGAGATAACCGCAACAACAGCTACGATTCTCATTCTTGGGGTTTTGTCCCTCGCCAGAAACTTATTGGAAAAGCTTTTGTTCGCTTTTGGCCCCTAAATCGAGTTGGTTCTCTGGATGAAAAACCCCTTTACCAGTAATCAGTGACCAGTGACCACGTACTAGGTACCAGCTTTCTCTGTTATCTTTCTCGGTGTCAAGAGCGCCTCTGTGGTTTAATCAAGGAGCAGGTACCATGACAGATTAACTAGCGAAACATGCTGCTGACGGAACTATCTTCGTGAATACGCCAGATAGTTTCTCCCAGCAAGTTAGCCACTGAAAGCACTCGCAACTGCTTAAACTGTTTATCTTCTGGAATCAAAATCGTATTGGTGACGATTACTTCTTCAAAAATGCCACTGGATAGCCGGGAAACCGCATCTCCAGAGAAAACCGGGTGGGTTGAACAAGCATAAATCCTTTGAGCGCCTTTTTCTCGCAATAACTTTCCTCCTTCCAGGATAGTTCCCGCTGTGTCAATCAGATCATCCACCAAGACAGCAGTTTTTCCCTGGACATCCCCAATTAAATTCATTACTTCAGCCTCATTATGTGCTCTGCGACGTTTATCAATGATTGCCAATGGTGCGTCGTTGAGTTTCTTAGCAAATGCTCTCGCTCTGGCCACACCTCCGATGTCGGGAGAAACTACCACGATGTCGGCTAAATTTTTACTCCTCAGATAACTGAGGAGTTCGGGGGAACCGTAGACGTGATCGAAGGGAATATCGAAATAGCCCTGGATTTGATCCGTATGGAGATCCATGGCTAAGACTCGATCAGCTCCCGCTTCAGTGATAATATTGGCCACTAGCTTGGCAGTGATTGACTCCCTCCCTGCTGTTTTCCTATCTGCTCTTGCGTAACAATAATAGGGGATGACAGCGGTAATTTGTCTTGCGGATGCTCGGCGACAAGCATCGATCATAATCAGCAATTCCATCAAGTGATCGTTAACGGGACGGCAACAGGGTTGAATTAAATAAACATCACAGCCCCGGATGGATTCTTGGATTTGAATGTAAAGCTCTCCATCGGCAAAACTCTTGCGGAGCATCGGTCCGAGGTCTATACCTAGATAGCGAGCAACTTCCCGAGCAAGGACCACATTCGCCGAACCAGAAAATAAACGCAGGCGATTAGTGTATGACAGCGGCTGGACCATTGACTGAAGCGTTAAAGTGGCAGAACGGCTCACGGCAAATTCTTAAACTTCGTATCAGTGCCCTATTATAATCTCAAGGGATGAAGATTGTGAGATAAATTTCGCCAAAATGGCCAAGCTTATCTATTATATAGAGCTAATTTATGAATGCACTCCTGATTGCTGGATCTGATACGGATGCTGGTAAAACCGTATTAACTGCCTCTTTGGCTGTTTATTGGCAGGTTTATCGAACTGACAAAACTTTAGGACTGATGAAGCTGATCCAAACGGGAAAGGGGGATAGGGAGTTATACCACCAGCTATTTAAGGACAATCCTTCTATAGAAATCATGGCTCCCTTGTGCTTTAAAACCCCTGTGGCTCCCCCTCTAGCAGCAGCTATTGAAGGAAAATACATCGATTTAGGGCTGGTTTGGCAGGCTTTCATGAAGCTACAACAAGAGTGTAGTTTTGTCTTGGTAGAAGCCTTGGGGGGGCTGGGTTCTCCTGTGAGTGAAGAACTTACGGTGGCAAATTTAGCAGGAGATTGGCGTTTACCAGTGGTTTTGGTGGTTCCGGTGCGGTTGGGGGCGATCGCCCAAGCTGTGGCGAATGTAGCTTTAGCCCGTCAGTCCAAGATTCTGCTGCGAGGGATAGTCCTCAGTTGCGTGACCAAGTCCTCAGAAGTAGAATTAGCTAATTGG
>JACONB010000085.1 GCA_014323965.1 Prochloron sp. SP5CPC1
TAAAACTGGCGCTTTAACCGTACATTACCCCATTGAGTCCCTTGGCGCCTTTGCGCCTTGGCGCGAGGTAATTTTTAATGTTAAGTTTTGGAACAGTATTTAACATACGTTATCCCGCATTCTCCGAATGTTTCCCAAATTGTCAACTTGCAAAATCGCCAAGATAAAGCTGTCCCCTATCAAGTTCATCAGTTTCTGATTATTATTGAAGAATATGCCCTAAATTTGGAGGATGATGCATGAAAGGTTTTCATATCAATATTTTTTATAGCGAAGAAGATGGCGATTATATTGCTGACATTCCTGATTTAAAATACTGCTCCGCTTTTGGCGAAACAAAAGAAGAAGCACTTCAGGAAGTTTTGGAGGCTAAAGCAGCATGGTTAGAAACAGCTAAAACTCAAGGAAAGCCTATTCCCGAACCGAAGTATCTTTAATTAACTTGCATAGGTTTTTGCTTGGCTTTTTTAATTGTTTGGGGTAAAACACCCACTTATAGGGCAAAAGCTTCATCTAACGACTAACTGATAACTGGCTAACTAAATTATGACAAAATTCAATCCTGGTTTACCCAGCATTCGTCAAATCCAAAATTTCATCAAAGACAAAAAAAAAGTTGAGTTAAAACTGATAACTGGAGATACCCTGGTAGGCAAGATTATGTGGCAGGATGACAATTGTCTTTGTCTGTCAGATCAATATCAACAACTAACGTTAATTTGGCTACAAGGGATAGTATATCTTAAAGCACAATAAGGGTAAACCTAAGAGTTCTCACTGATTACAGCAGCGCCTCGGACCACCGGAAAGTGGGGATCGAGCCCGGGTAAGATGTTAGACTATCCCTATCTGTTAAAGAACCCCCTTGAGGATATAGTAGTATCAGGATGGTGAGTTAATGATTCAATCGATTCCTTTATCCTGGTCAAAAGTTGAGGTGAAAGCAACTCCTCCTGCTAAAATACCGAACTCCGATTTGATCCTGCGCTGTCAGCAAGGGATTGCGCCCGATCGCCTGGCTTTTGCCGAGTTGATCCGCCGGTACCAACCCTATGTGGAAAAACTTTTGTCTCACCTAGCTCCAGATTGGCAGGATCGGGCAGATTTGGCTCAAGAAGTCTGGATTCGCGTTTACCGTAAAATAAAGCGGATCAAGGAACCAGTCAAGTTTAAAGCTTGGTTGAGGAGCACTATTACTAATTTGTTTTATGACGAGCTGCGGAAGCGGAAGAGAAGAAAGCCTCCCCTTTCTCTGGATGCTCCTCATGAAATGGAAGATGGAGAAATAGGCTGGGAAATAGCCTCGGATTATCCTACCCCATCGGATGACTTGACAACTAGAGAGTTTTATGGCAAATTAAAACTTGCTCTCGCTGAATTGCCAGAATCATCTCGCGCTACTATTGTCCTGCGAGAAATAGAGGGCTTGACTTATGATGAAATTGCCAAAATAACTGGGGTTTCTCTGGGCACGGTGAAATCCAGAATCGCCAGAACCAGAGCTAAACTACAAACTATCCTACCAAAATATCTGGAATTGGACTCATAAATCTAGTGGTGATGAAACTCATGACTTCTAACTTGGAAAATCTGCAAAAAGGGCAAAATACTGTCCAAGAGCGAGCAATGGATCGCTTTGAGATGTTGAGCGCTTATTTGGATGGAGAGGTGACAGCAGCAGAGCGCCAGCAAATCCAGCAGTGGTTGCAAGAGGATGCTCAAGTACAGAATTTGTACCAGCGTCTCCTAGAATTACGTCGCCAGATGCAGTCAATCCCTTTTACCAGTACCGAAGAGTCGGCTCATTCAACATCAAAGCAGGTTTTCCGGCGTCTAGATCAGCGCAAACGACAACAAAAATTGCTTTGGGGTGGTGGGGCGATGGCAGCTCTCTTCATCGGTTTCTGCTCTCAAATTTTAACGGGAGGTAATTCTTTCGTTCCTCGGATAGCCAGTAGTGGGGGGGAATCAGAGTCTTTAATGGTGGTTGTCAATGAACCAGTGGTTCCTATTCCCAAGGGGGTGAACTTGCACCATGGCAGTTACGGGAACAAGTAATTTCTATGTCTAGACAGTTGATTAGTGAGTATCAGGAGGAAGTGGAGAGAATTATCCAGTATGGGGGTTCTCGCAAGGAGACTTCTATTCGGGGAGCTTTTCAAAATTTACTCAACGTATATTGCCAAACAAGAGATTTCCTCCTGATTCCGGAATTGGATTATGTCACGAAATCCGGGAAAGTTGTCTATCCTGATGGAACGGTTAAAGATGCTCTGCGTTTGGATTGGGGTTATTGGGAGAGTAAGGATCCAGATTATAATTTGGATTTAGAAATTGAGGGGAAATTAGCTCAGGGATATCCCAATGATAACATCCTCTTTGAAGATTCCCAAACCGCTGTTTTAATTCAGGGTGGTGAGGAAACTATGCGGGTTTCTATGGAGGATGTTGAGGCGCTAGATGGGATAATTACCGCTTTTATTAATTACGTTCGCCCGGAAGTAAAGGATTTTCGGGGGGCGATCGCCTCTTTTAAGGAAGACTTACCCACTATTTTAACAGCGTTGCGGGATTTGATGGAGCGTCAGTCTCAAACTAATGGAGAGTATCAAAGAGCAAGGGATAGTTTTTTAACCATTTGTCAGCAGTCTATTAATCCAGAGGTTACTTTGCTAGACGTGAGGGAGATGATTATTCAACATATCCTCACGGAAGATATCTTTGTGAGTATCTTTAATGAGTCTCAGTTTCATCGGGAGAATAATATTGCTCGGGAGTTACAAAGGGTACTGGATACCTTCTTTACTGGGGTGACAAAAAAAAATACCCTCCATACCATTGAACGTTACTATGGGGTGATTAGAAGAACAGCTGCTCAGATTTATAACCACCAGGAGAAGCAAAAGTTTCTCAAAGCAGTTTATGAGAACTTCTATCAAGCTTATAATCCCAAGGCGGCGGATAGACTGGGAATTGTTTATACTCCTGGGGAAATTGTAGGCTTTATGATTGAGAGTGTGGATTATTTGCTCCATCGTCATTTTGGCAAGTTATTGGGGGATTCTGGGGTAAAAATCATGGATCCTGCCACGGGAACTGGTACTTTTATCACAGAGTTAATCGAGTATTTGCCTAAAAATAGGTTACCCTATAAGTACCAGGATGAGATTTACTGCAATGAGGTGGCTATCCTCCCCTATTATATCGCCAATCTGAATATTGAGTTTACCTATCAGCAAAAGATGGGTGCTTATGAGGAGTTTGAGAATATCTGTTTTGTGGATACTCTGGAACATAGCACCTTTGCAGGGCAGCAGTTGGATTTGTTTGCCATGACGGTGGAGAATACTACCAGGATAAAGCGGCAAAATAAGAGTGAGATAGCGGTGATTCTTGGGAATCCTCCTTATAATGCTAATCAGGGGAATGAGAATGAGAATAATAAGAATCGCTCTTACCCTGCTATCGATAAGCGCATTAAGGAGAGTTACGTGAAGGAGAGTGGTGCGCAAAAGACCAAACTCTACGATATGTATACTCGTTTTCTTAGGTGGGGGAGCGATAGATTGGGGAAAAATGGTGTTTTGGCTTTCATTACTAATTCATCTTTTATTAATGGGAGGTCATTTGATGGGTTTAGGAAGGTAGTTGCTCGTGAGTTTCGGGAGATTTATATCCTGGATTTGGGTGGGGATGTGCGGAAGAACCCTCAATTATCGGGAACTACCCACAATGTATTTGGTATTCAGACGGGGGTAGCCATTAGTTTCATGGTGAAACGCGAAGGTGATAATACCCAACCTTGTAAAATATTCTACAGCAGTAGAGCAGAATTGGAAAGAGCTGAGGAAAAGCTCCAATTTCTGGCAACAACTAAATTTGATAAGATTAATTTTGAACATATTATCCCGGATAAGCATTATAATTGGATAAATATTGCTCATAACGATTTTGAGAGCTTGCTGTCTTTGGTAGATAAGAAAACTAAATTAACTAAGGAGCGTGAAAACGAAAAATCAGTATTCAAGCTTTATTCTCACGGAGTACTCACTAACAGAGATGAGTGGGTTTACGATTTCCAGCGGGAAGAATTAATCAGCAAAGTATCTTTCTTCATTAAGAAATATAACGAGGATGTTGCTCGTTATCAAAAAGCTGGTAAGGTTAAAAATCTTGGGGATTTCGTGAATTATGAGATAAAATGGAGCCGGGATTTGAAAAAACACCTGGTTGCTGGGAAAACTGCCCACAAATTATCTCCTGACAAGGTAATTCTCCAATTATATCGACCATTTATCACCAAGTATTATTACGCAGATTCCCTGTTGAGCGATGGATTAACCCGAAACCACACCCAATTATTTGGTGAAAGTTTTCGGGAAGAAAATCGAGTCATTTATTTTTCTGGACGACCATTATCCAAACCTTTCCAAGTGTTAGGTTCCACTTACTCTTGTAATTTAGATTTTCTGGAAAAGACTCAAAGTCTACCTCTGTATCGTTACGACCAAGAGGGAAATCGTCACGATAACATTACCGATTGGGGATTAGGAGAATTTCAAAACCATTACCAGGATAGGAGAATCAAGAAAGAGGACATCTTTTATTATACCTACGGAGTTTTGCACAACCCCGTCTATAGGAAGAAATACGAATTAAACCTGAAACGAGAATTTCCCCGTCTTCCCTTCTATGAGGACTTCTTTCAGTGGGTTGAGTGGGGAAAACAACTCATGGAGTTGCATGTTAATTACGAAACTGGGGAATTATATCCTTTATGCGCGCAAAGACGCAAAGGCGCAAAGGGGGGAGTGAAGTTAAAGGTGGATCAGGTGAAAGGAGAGATTATTATCGATGAAGTGACTACTTTGACAGGGGTACCAGAAGTTGCTTGGGAATATAAACTGGGGAATCGTTCCGCTTTAGAGTGGGTTTTGGATCAGTATCAGGAAAAGAAACCACGGGATAAGACTATTGCGGCTAAGTTTAATCACTATCGCTTTGCTGATTATAAGGCAAAAGTTATTGATTTGTTGCAGCGAGTGTGTTACCTTAGTGTGGAGACTATGGGCATTCTTGCGTCCATGGAGCCCGTTCATAATAAAAGATAATGGGGTACCAAAAGAAAAGACGGCAAAGAAAAAAACGAAAAAGAGCTTTGCAGGCAAAAGTTCAGAAAACTATGGAGAATCAAGAAGACACAGAAATCATAGATGATTTGACTCCTACCCATTGCGCGTTTTGCGGCTCACCTTTGGGCGAATGCTTTTGCTATGATGGAGACAGTTTGATTTTTCAAGGAGCGTTTAGGAAAAGATAGGAGGTGATATAGTAGCTTCAAATGATATGCTATCATGAGAGTGATGTGAGCAACTGCCTCTTTGAGCTTAGGGGATTCCGCAGTTACTCCGGCTACCACGCCAGTTATAATTGATTGTTAATTGTCCTTCATTGGGCAAATCTATCGAGAGGTTATCATGAAAGTGAAAGTAGTCTTTTACCCAGAAAAACAAAATCCACGTCTATCCCTCAGAAACAAATTAAGCAGTGATAATTTCCATCTGCATCCTGGCGAGAATGAAGTAGACGAGGCCATTAAATCTCACCCTGCCTACGAAATGTTACTCGAGATTGGTGCGATCCAAGAGATTGACGAAGGGATATTAAAAGATGTTACAATCCGAAATTATCGTTGTTTTGAAAACTTTACCATAAATGGATTGAGTCGGGTTAATCTGATTGTCGGCAGCAATCAAATTGGGAAAACTAGTTTCCTGGAAGCAATTTATCTTTTGGTCAAAAGACAAAAAAAAGGTGATAGTTTGTTAGATATATTAGAGCAAAGGGGTGAATTGTATAATTAACCTAGAAGAGACTCTTTTGGTGAAAATAGAAGATGGCAGGTTATTATATAGACGTTTTAGGTCTTCAGTAGTGTTTTCCAATGACGAAATATCATCATGGATGGATAAATGGGGTGAAACACTGCAACAATTTAAAAGAGATAAGTCATCCCTAATGTTACGAGAATTGGATCCCTATATTTTTATACCTATCAATCGAATGAGTTTTGACATGATGGCAAAAATATGGGAGGATATCCAATTAACAGATAAAGTGGCGGAAGAAGATAAAGTGCTGAAAGCCTTGCAAATTATTGAACCCAAAGTACTGAGGATAAGGTTTCTTAATAGTGAAGGGCAAAAAATGATTCGAGTGAGACTGCAAGGAGAAAACCGTTTTTTACCTTTAAATAGCATGGGTGAAGGAATAAATCGCCTACTGGGTTTAGCACTGGGAGCTGTGGTTGCGGAAAATGGAGTATTATTAGTAGATGAAATCGATACGGGGTTGCACTACGAAGTGCAAACCGATATGTGGCGCTTAATTATCAAAACTGCCCAAGAATTAAACATCCAGGTATTTGCTACTACCCATAGTTGGGACTGCATTTGCGCTCTTCAGGAAGTATTACCAGACTTGGAAGATGATTCAGTGGTAAAATTATTTCGCCTCGACGCTAAATATGGTAAACTCCGTGCAGTTGAGTACGACGCCGAAGGTATCGATATTGTAGTGCAACAGAGTATCGAGGTACGTTAATGCCGAAAGGAAGAAAACCGCAAAAACCAAAACCACAGCAGTTATTAGTTGAAGGAAAGAACGATCGCCACGTTATCTGGGCGTTGTGTGAGCAGTATAATTTGCCGAAAACCTTTTCTGTGGAACTACCTCCAGAAACAGAAGGAGAGGGAGTAACAGCACTTTTGGCTAGTTTAGCGTATCAATTAAAAGATAAGAATTTGCAAACCTTAGGAATAGTAGTGGACGCAGATGAAGATGTAACCGCCCGATGGCAAGCAATAAGGAATCGCCTCCAAAAAATAGGCTACAATAATATACCAGAAACACCAGTTAGAGAAGGATGGGTTTATGAACAATCAGAATTACCGAAGGTGGGAGTTTGGTTAATGCCTAATAATCAGGTTCCGGGAATGTTGGAAGACTTTGTGGCTCATCTTATTCCAGAAGGAGATAAGCTGCAAAATAAGGCTGAGGCAATATTAACAGAAATCGAGGGAGAGAAATTGAATCGTTATCCTTTGGTTCGCCGCCCAAAAGCCCTTATTCACACCTGGTTAGGGTGGCAGGAAAGTCCAGGAATGCCCATGGGACAAGCAATAACGGCACAAGTTTTGCTTCATAATTCTAGTATAGCAGGAACTTTTGTCCGTTGGTTGGGGTGCTTGTTTGATGAAGAAGGATAGATGAGGAAATTAGAGCATGGATAAAATAAAGACTTATCGAGAATGTATTGAAAAAATTATTCAAGAGCATAGTAGCTATAAATCAATCTCCACAAATGTGGAAGCCCAGACAATTTTCGATGCTGAAAGAAACCATTATCAATTAGTTCATGCGGGGTGGCATAATGGACGAAGAGTATATGGTTGTGTCTTGCATTTGGATATTAAAGATGGTAAAATTTGGATTCAACAAGATGGTACGGAAGTTGGGGTGGCTAATGAATTAGTCGCTCATGGTGTTCCGAAAAAGGATATTGTCTTGGCTTTTCATTCCCCCTACAAAAGACAATTTACTGAATTTGCAGTTGGTTAAGTAACCGCTCCTTAACGTTGAAGTAGAATGAACGCTGATGAATAGGAATATAGATTACGGGAAGAAGAATTTGGAAGAAATCATAGAGCGAGAAGAGTTAGAAGGTTGGATTGAGACTTTTGAGCTACTCCAAGACTCTAATTTGCTCTCTGATATTGATTCAGCACGAAAAGAATACCAAAAAGGAGAAACTTTCACTATGGATGAAGTGATTGGCAATGGTGATATGGTAACTTCAAAGAAAGAGGTAACCCAATAGGAGACAAGTTCGTGGAGTCTGGATACAACGCAGCAAAAATCGAAGCCAAATGGCAAAAGCAGTGGGAAGAAGAAGATGTAAATCGCACCCCAGAAGAGAGTGAGAAGCCCAAGTTCTATGCTCTATCCATGTTCCCCTATCCATCGGGGAACCTCCATATGGGACATGTTCGGAACTACGTCATCACCGACGCCATCGCCCGTCAGAAGCGAATGGAGGGGTACCGGGTACTGCACCCCATGGGTTGGGACGCTTTCGGGCTACCAGCGGAAAATGCTGCCATGGAACGGAGTATTCCTCCCGCTAAATGGACTT
Source organism: Prochloron sp. SP5CPC1 (assembly GCA_014323965.1). Lineage (GTDB taxonomy): Bacteria > Cyanobacteriota > Cyanobacteriia > Cyanobacteriales > Prochloraceae > Prochloron. Next base: position 8,195 of record JACONB010000085.1, read on the forward strand.
ATCAAAATATCGCCCAAATGAAAAACCAACTGCAACAGTTGGGACTCTCGGTAGACTGGAATCGGGAAGTCACTACCTGTTCCCCTGACTATTATAAATGGACTCAATGGTTGTTCTTGCAGTTCTTCGACATGGGTTTGGCGTACCAGAAAGAAGCAGCAGTGAATTGGGATCCCATAGATCAAACAGTTTTAGCCAACGAACAGGTAGATAAGGAAGGACGTTCCTGGCGTTCTGGTGCTATGGTGGAGCGGAAATTACTCCGTCAGTGGTTTCTGAAAATCACCCACTACGCAGAACAATTGCTAACAGACTTGGAGCAGTTAACTGGTTGGCCAGAACGAGTTAAACTAATGCAGGCTAACTGGATCGGCAAGTCTGTGGGTGCTTACTTGGAATTTCCTGTTGTGGGCATGGATGAGAAAATAGCCGTATTTACCACTCGTCCCGATACAGTCTATGGGGTTACCTATGTGGTATTAGCTCCCGAACACCCCCTCACGCCTCAAGTGACAACAACAGAGAGAAAAGAAGCTGTGGAGGCTTTTATCACAGAAATAGCCAACGTCAGCGAAATGGAACGGACAGCGGAGGATAAACCAAAACGAGGTATCCTTACAGGAGGGAAGGCAATTAATCCCTTCAACGGGGAAGAAATCCCTATTCTCATCGCAGACTACGTCCTCTATGAATATGGTACTGGAGCTGTTATGGGGGTTCCTGCTCACGATACCCGGGACTTTAAATTTGCCACAGAAAATAATTTGCCCATTAAAACCGTCATCGTTCCTGAAGGACAAGGGCAAGATAAACCAATAAGTGCAGCTTATACAGAACCCGGTATCATGGTGAATTCCGGTGAATTTGATGGCAAATTGTCCACAGAGGGAAAAGAAGCCATTATTGCCTATGCCGAACAACAAGGCTATGGTAAAGCCAGGGTGCAATATCGTCTCCGAGATTGGTTAATTTCCCGACAGCGGTATTGGGGTTGTCCTATTCCCATCATTCACTGTCCCACTTGTGGCACAGTACCAGTTCCAGAAGCAGAATTACCCGTTACTTTACCCGAAAACATAGAGGTGAGTGGAAAGGGCGTTTCTCCTTTGAGTCAGTTAAAAGAGTGGTGCAATGTTCCTTGTCCAAATTGTGGGGAACCAGCAAAACGGGAAACAGATACCATGGATACCTTTATGGATTCTTCCTGGTATTTCCTCCGTTATCCCGACGCCAAAAACGAAGAAGAAGCCTTTGGAGCGGATAAAGTAAATGATTGGATGGGAGTAGATCAGTATGTAGGGGGAATTGAACATGCAATTCTCCACTTATTGTATTCCCGATTCTTTACCAAAGTGTTACGAGACAGGGGTTTACTCAATTTTAACGAACCCTTCCAACGGTTGCTCACCCAAGGAATGGTTCAGGCAATAACCTATAAGAACCCCAATACCGGGAAATACATTCCTCCAGCAAAAGTAGACCAAAAAAATCCCACAGATCCCGAAACAGGGGAATCATTATCCGTCTTCTACGAAAAGATGTCCAAATCCAAATATAATGGAGTGGATCCCCAGGAAGTTTTAGGTAAATATGGAGCAGATACCGCCCGCATGTTCATCCTCTTTAAAGCACCCCCCGAGAAGGATTTAGAGTGGGATGACGCCGACGTAGAAGGGCAATTTCGCTTCCTGAATCGAGTGTGGCGTTTAGTAACAGAATTTGCTCACAACAAACAAGGAACAAGCAACCAGAAAGAAGAAAAAGACTTGCGCCGCGCCATTCATACAGCCATTAAAGACGTATCCACAGATTTAGCCCCCCCCTATCAGTTTAATACTGCCATTTCCGAGTTGATGAAGTTGAGTAATTCCCTGGGAGCAAGCAAATGCAAATCTTCTCCTGTCTATAAAGAAGGAATTGAAACCTTGGTAATGCTCCTAGCACCTTTTGCCCCCCATATTGCCGAAGAATTATGGCATCAATTAGGGAAAGAAAGCTCCGTACATGAGCAAAATTGGCCACAACCCGACTCCCAAGCTTTAGTAGTAGATGAAATTACCTTAGTAATTCAGATTATGGGCAAAACTCGTGGTACAATTAAAGTGACCGCCACCCAAGATAAACAAACTTTAGAACAATATGCCCGCTCCTCACCAATAGCACAAAAGTACCTAGAAGGGAAAGAAGTGAAAAAAGTAATTGTAGTCCCCGGTAAATTGGTGAATTTCGTCCTAGCCCAGAAATAACTTGTAGGGTGGGCAATGCCTACCTATCCTTACCTTACTCTCTTCTCTTCCTCTGTGTCCTCGGCGTCTCTGCGGTTCATTAACCATATGCTCAACAGCAGGAAAAGGATGATAATAGTGGTGTAATAGAGCCTTCCATTCCTTATAATCCGGTGAACCACGAAACCCTACAGTGTGTGCTTCAAGTGTTTCCCAATTCACTAGGAGAATGTATCGGGAAGGCTTTTCTAGACAACGTTTGAGCTTGTGACTTATGTACCCCTTCGGCGAAAGAACGCTGGAAATCTGACTCCTTTCCTGAAATTACATCTAGGATCGCAACTTCCAAAATCATGGTTTAGGTTCCTCATAAACAACTTGACAATATCTGTAAAAATATAGCCGTAGGTTGGGTAGAGCGCAAGCGAAACCCAACAACACCGATATCATCATGTATAATACCTCAAAGAAATTCTCGACAAGCTAGAAAACAAAGTAGACAACTTATCAGAAAACGTTAATCTCAGAGGGGATGTTAAAGCTCTTCAAACAGAAGTCAGTGGTTTTGATCAGCGAATAGGTAACCAAGAATGCTATCACCGTTGCTTTAGCCAGTGCCTTCTTTATCAGTCTCCTGAAGCTATTTTTCCCCAACTTTTCAGGTAGTTTATAGCGCAAGGGTTACCCAACAAAATGGGTTGGTGCTGTTGGGTTGAGGCACCTCTTCCCAACCTACAAAGTCTCTTCTCTTCCTCTGCGCCCTCGGCGTCTCTGCGGTTCATTAGGTATATAATAAAAATATACCCCTAGAGCAAGTCTAGGGAAGAAAACAAAAATCAAAAGGAATTGTAACACAATGACTGTAGCAGTTGAATTTTTCCTCAAAGAAATTCTCGAAAGGCTGGAGCGTAAAATCGACAAGCTAGACAGCAAAATTGACTTGGTTAACGAGAGTGTGGAACGCAAAATAGAAAATTTGAACGAAAGTGTGGAGCGCAAAATAGAAAATGTGGAGCGCAAAATCGAGAAATTATCGGAAGACGTTAATCAGAAAATAGATAAATTATCCGAGGATGTCAATCAACTCAAAACAGATGTTAAAGTTCTTCAAACACAAGTCAGTGGTTTGGATCAGCGAATAGGTAACCAAGAATTTAGCAATCGTGCTATCACCGTTGCTTTAGCCAGTGCATTCTTTATCAGTGTTCTGAAGCTATTTTTCCCCAACTTTCCAGGTAGTTTATAGCGATGAGTTGGTGCTGTTGAGTTTCGTTCCTCAACCCAACCTACAACGGCGTCTCTGTAGTTTATTTAGATAAAAAACTATCAGCCCAAACCTGATCTTCCTGGGATAAAGCCGGTACTGGTTCTTTCTGATAATCTATCATTAAATCGAAACTACCTCTATCATATGCCAAATGTAACAATTCTTGTAAATTGATTGTCAGTTCCCTATCTTCCGGCAATAAGGGTAAAGGAAAATTTGGAATCACATCTCTAAGGTTAAACCTATATAAATCAGCTAGGGGACGACATTGACTGCGACTCACTAAAATTGAATAATCGCTTTTAATATCCTCTGACTCTAGATTCATTTTTTTCCCTTGACGCAGTAAATCAATTTCAATCAAATTGGTTGAACTGTGAAATATCTGTTGTCGTTTGTTTTGATAAACTTCATAACCTCCTCCAGAACGTTTATTCTTAGGGGAAAGAATTTCAATAACTGTTACCACTTCTTCATTTTTTACTCCCCGCACCTCTAAATACCATTCTTTAATAGTTTCCAACATGGGAATAGTGATTTGTACTGGTTCTGTAAGAGGTTCGGCAACAGCAACGGGGGATTGTGGGGGTTGATTTGCTGGGGCTAAATTTTTTACCACTGTATTATCGGGAATACCAACTAACATGTTATCCCCATTATAAGATTGATTGCTTATATAAACTCGTTCTTCAATCCCCATGCGATATTGAGGACGCAGTTGAGGATTCATCTTTTCTGCAATCAGTACCATTAACCACTTATGAACTTGTGGCCAAATTGTCTTATCTTCTAAATAAGGATTCATTCCCGGAAATGGATATGCCATGTTACATCCTCTTTTCTTAATTATATAATAGCAGTTAGCCCACCTTCATAATTGTGAGCACCCCGCTCTAGTCAGCGACGTTGCTGTCCAGCCTTAAGCTTCCCGGTAGTCTATAGCCCGAAGCACTATAGGTGGGCAGGGTACTGCCCACCCTACTGTTAACTCTCTCTTCTCTTCCTCTGCGTCCTCTGCGTCTCTGCGGTTAAATCAAACCAATTAAGATTGCAAAACCGAGCCATCACTCAACACTCTAATTACCAAACTAGAGGGCAAATCTTCCGGTCTAATAGTAATTGTATCCTGGTCAAGACGCTTAACATTACTCACGTCAACTAACTGCAAAAACGCATCAACTGGTAAAAGGTCGCAGGCATTGGGATCCGCAGCTTCGGTAAGATAATGAGTAGGAATCACCACCTTAGGATCCAGTACT